>JAACFD010000207.1 GCA_009937555.1 Chlamydiales bacterium
ATACGGAATTAGCACAACTGCAAGAGGTGCTGCTACTTCTACAACAGGAGCATCTTTAAATAAGGGTTTAATAATTGATACTAGCAAATATCTAAATCGCATCATAGAAATTAATAGTGAAGAAAAATGGGTTAGAGTAGAACCTGGAGTTATTCAAGATGATCTTAACTCACTATTATCTCAGCATGGTTTTAGACTAGGACCAGATACCTCATCAGGTTCTAGGGCTACAATTGGAGGGATGATTGCCAATAACTCTAGCGGTGCTAGATCTTTAAAGTTTGGAACAACCTTTGATGCCGTTATGGAACTCAAACTCCTATTGAGCAATGGAGAAATCATACACCTTAAAGAGTTAAGTGATGAGGAATATAATAGACTTAAATCTAAAAACACCCCTGAAGCTAGCATCTATAATAAAGTTAATAACATCATAGAGCAACACAGAGAAGCTATTCGAAAAAAATTTCCCAAACTATCTAAACAGGCAGCAGGATACTGCTTAGATAAACTACTAGAGCAAAGCAATCGTAATTTGGCAAAACTTATCGTAGGATCTGAAGGATCACTAGGTTTTGTTTTAGAAGCCAAACTCAAAATTATTGAAAAGCCAAAAGTAACCGCTCTTTGTGCATTTCAATGTAGATCTCTAGATAACGCAATTTCACTGCTTACCCCTCTACTAAAAAGCAAGCCTCTATCTTTAGAGCTTATTGATGAGCATATTATTGCTATGGGGAAAAAAGCTCCAGCTCTACACGGTATGCTTGATTGGTTAACTCCTTCAACTAAAGCTCTCATTATATTTGAGCAAAATGCTGAATGTTTAGCGGATCTTAAAAAAGAATTTCAAACTTTAGGCTTAGATTTATCTAAGCACTTCATAGAAAGAAGTTTTTTCTATGAAGACCAAGAACAAAACCAGGTGTGGCAACTAAGAAAAAATGGTCTTGGTTTATTAATGAGCAAAAGAGGCTATCAAAGAGGTTATGCTTTTATAGAAGACCTTGTTGTCCCCCCTGAATCATTAAAAGCTTTTGTTATCGAACTTGAAAACTACTTAAAAGCTCATAATAAACAAGCCGGTATATATGGTCATGCTGGAGCGGGGCTTATTCATGTACGCCCTTTTGTAAATCTTTTAGATCAAGGTGATATCAACCTTATCAAAAAAATCATGCTAGATATCACTGATATGGTGGTTAAATACAAAGGTTCATTAACAGGGGAACATGGAGATGGCTTACTGCGCTCTTATTTAAATCCTCGCCTATTTGGAGAAGAGGTTTATCAAGCATTCTGTGAAATCAAAGCTGCTTTTGACCCTAAAAACCTTATGAACCCAGGAAAAGTTGTAGGTTCACACCCTATTGATGAAGATTTACGCCATTCTCCAGGAAGTAAATTGCAAAGCTGGGACGCATTTTTAGACTTTTCAAAAGAAAAGGGTATTGAACTTTCCGTTGACCTTTGTAATGGAAATGCCCTTTGCCGTAAATCTACTGCTAGTATGTGTCCTTCCTTCCAGGCAACTAAAAATGAGCAGGACTCTACTAGAGCTAGATCGCAGTTATTCCGAAGCTATATTAACGGGCATGTGGATATAAAAACGCTACTTTCCCCTGAGGGCTATAAGGTCTTTGACCTATGTCTTGAATGTAAGGCTTGTAAAAAAGAGTGTCCCTCACAAGTTGATATTGCAAAAATAAAACCAGAGTACTTGTATCATTATTATAAAATTCATAAACCAAGTATACGCACAAAGGTATTTGCTCATTTTGATACTCTAACAAAAGTAGCCCATCTAACACCTCGATTTAGCAACTACATGCTGAATACTACTCTCAACCGTAAATTCTTAAATTACCTAGGCTTTTCAAAGGAACTTTCTCTACCTACCTTTTCTAGCTATACCTTTTCAAGCTGGTTTTCAGCTTATAAACAAAAAGCTAACTACAATAGGAAAGCCTATCTTTTTATTGATACTTATACAGAGTTTTATAGGCCTGAAGTAGGTATAGATGCTGTAAAAGTTCTTAACGCTCTTGGAGTATATATAAAGGTGCTGCCATGGAGTTGTTGCGGTAGGCCTGCTTTTTCTAAAGGTTTTTTAGATAAAGCTAGAAAACATGCTTTAGATCTCATCGATCGATTTTCGCCACATATTGAAGACAATGTCTATTTTATTGGTCTTGAGCCTAGCTGCACATACACTATAAAAGAAGATCTTTTTTCATTAGTCCCGGGGGCAAAGGCAACTAAGCTGTCTCTACATTTTACTAGTTTAGACTCTTATCTTTCTGAGCTTTTTGAGAAAAATCCTGAAAAGAAACAACTTTTCTCATTTTCTGAGAATCAGAAACTTTCAATTCACACCCACTGCCATCAAAAAAGTTCATGTGAAGCTAACGATGCCTATAAGTTGCTATCTTCAGTAGCACCTAGCGAGCAACTACCTACAGGTTGTTGTGGAATGGCTGGATCATTTGCTTTTGAGCGTGAGCATTATGAAGTATCTAAGACAGTTGCTCATCAAAACCTTAGACCCCATCTTAAAGACCTTAAAAGTGAAAGCTTATTAGTTGCTAATGGTTTTTCATGTCAGCACCAAATGAGGCAGCATTTTGATCTAAAGCCTCAACACCTTAGCCAAGTACTCTTGTCTGCTCTTAAATATTGACTCAGCCTATAGAAAAGACTATAATGTTTATTTAAATTCGAAATAACTAACTGTTAGGCCGTTATGTTTTATAAACACCTTTTATCTTCCCTTTTACTAACTTATATTCTGACTTTTAGCTCCTGTTCCCCCTACTCTAAAATCACCAAACGCTATGATATAAAAGAAGCAAAAGTAAAGGTGAATGAAAAGGTAAGTCATCGATATCCACAGGAAGGTTTTCATCGATTCATTATATCTAGTGACACACCTGATGATATGGTTTTTGCTACCCGATGTGCGTTTGAGGAAAAAGGCTTTAAGCACGTAGCTTATGGTGAAAGACCAGAAATGATTGTTTCTGTAGAAACAGCCCTTCCCTACAGAATTACTTATATCCCTCCGAAAGAAACTGTTTTTGAAACAAAGAATCAGGAGGGCTTTATTGTACAAAAACACTTTTCTTCTCCAGCTTATGCTGAACGCTTTTTTCAACCAAGACTCAATGTTAGAGTGTATGACTTCCAAAGTAAGAAGTTAGTATGGCAAAGTATTGGTAGTGGAGAAGTACTAGAAAAACATAAAGATTTATCTCACCAGATACTCTTAAGGCAAGCCATTGCTTCTCTGCCAATGGATAAAGAGTTTAATGAGAAAAAGCCTTATTTTGACTTAGATTTTATCGTTTTGAGTGAAGATAAGAAAAACTACTACCCTAAAGTTCTTCAAGTCCATAACACAGAGTTAAGGTATAACCTTAAAGAGAATGATACACTGACAGAGTTTAATGGTCGCCCTCTTGGAAACCTAAGTTATAAAGAGGTATTGGATATTATTGAAAGCTCACAAAGACAACAAAAACCAGTAGCCCTTAAATTAAAAAGGAATGAAGAGGTTATAGCATTTGACTATCAACCTTCTTATAGACTACCTGAAGATATCTTCCAAAAGTTCAGCCCTAAGAAAATGGTAGAAACAGAAATGGTCTATGTAAAGCCTTTTGATGTGATAAGGGGAAAAGATCCTCTTACTACACCAAAAAACTTTGATATTACAGAGAATGAACAACCTAAGTTCTTACAAATCCAGCCTGAATATCCTAAAACTAAAAAGGAAGAAGTGGGTGCTAATACACAAAAAAGTAAAAAAGATATCGTCTTGCGTCCAAGTTTTCTAAACAACTTAGAGGAAGCTAACCACTATATGAAAGAGTTTCAAGAAGAGCTATCTTTTATTGATGAGC
>JAACFD010000208.1 GCA_009937555.1 Chlamydiales bacterium
GCCCTTTAGTTTTGATAAAATACCTACTAAGTCTGATTCATTCAGGGAGTTTGCAAATGCTCATCTAAATAAAAGCGGGACAATAGATAGTTTAATCGCTCACTGGGACGCTTTAAAAGATAATAAAAGTGTAAAGGAATTTGTTTTGCAGTTTTTGTCTATAGATGAGAAAAAATATATTGGCTTTAGAGTTGCAGATGTGCCTGATTGCGTTTCAGAAAGTGGATTTAGCGGGAATTATAGAGACTTAGTTGTTGAATTAAAGAAACTGCTTACTGAAAAGGTTAAAGAAGAATGCGGTGGAAACTTAAGTAATTTAGATGGCTATTTAGATGGCCTCTCTTTACCTGGCATTTCTAAAGGGCAGCTTATAAAGGTTCTTTTTGCAAAAGAATCACAAAAGCAAGAATTATCTAACGCTCTTGATATAGCCTCAAAACTATTAGCTCATGCAGGAGATATTAAAGCATCAATAAGTTTTGATATTTTACAAAATGAAGGAAGTGAAGAAAGTAAAAATTTAAGAATGGGAGTATTAGCTTCTTCTATTGATAATGCTAAAAAGCAAAAGACACATGCACTAGCCTTTTTAGAGTTATGCTCTAATTTGGGGTCAGAAGATGGGCTTACAGTAGGTGAATTTAAGGAGGTACTAGGTAGTTTAGTTGAAGAGCTTCAAGCAAAATTAACTTCAGGTTCCCCTGGTATAGACTCTGCCGAGATAGAAGAGCAAATAACAGCTCTTGAAGTTCTTAAAGATAGTGTACCTGCTGGAGCAGCTCCTGTGAGTTTTCTAAAAGAGCAGGTTAAGTCATCTCTGAGATTTACTGCAGAAATAGCTGGAGGTGAAGAAGTACTTGAAGCGCTATTGCCTCACTTGGATGCTCTAGATTTATTGGAGATTAACCAGGCAAAAGAAAGATGGTCCCAAACAGGTCTTATTAATTCAAAAAGGCATGAAGTACAAGATGGTGACGTTCCAACAGAAGAAGGTAATCGTTACCGGTCTTACATACAAAAAGTAGCAGCTTTTCTTCAGGTATATAAAAAGGCTCGTAGAGGAGATCTAGTGCTGAATGATGCTGAATTACTTGCCTTGGAACAGAAGCTTCAAGGTCTGCAGGGAAATTTTGCTGCTGATTTAGAATCAGGAGCTCTTAGCGCTCTTTTAGAAGAAGGCGAGCTAAGCTTCTTTAAGTCACTATTTAATGGAAAGGATTATAAACTAAGCTATCCAGCGTCTTTATCAGAAGAGGTTCAGCGTGTAAAGGACCGGCGGAATAGTACTTTTTCCGCGCTTAATAGCGCAAGAAAGAGAATCACAGGGTTAACTGCAGGAACGTTATACCCCTACGAAACTCTAGGTAATGGAGCATGTGGCATTAACGCTTTTATCTACGATATTATAGGCTTAGTGCATCAAGGTAGATATAGGGAAAGTGATCTGATTGAAAAATTACGTGTGTTTCCAGGAGGTCAAGCTGAATATGAAAGGCTCAGAGATAAGTACACGACTTCAGGTGAGCAGCCTTTTTGCGATTTGTTTGCAGATAGAACACCTCCGGAGAGTAAGCTCTCAAAGAGTGATCTTGATAGAGAAACAAAGGAAATAGAACTTGCTCTTGAGCTATTTTTTAGAGGCATAATAGTAGACTCACTGCTTCCAAAAGAAGGACTAGATGATGTTAGCGGTTTTGATGTGCACCCAGGCTCTACTGAAGTTAACCTCGAGTTTAATGAACATGTATCTATAAGCAAGGGGGATTCTCTTGCTGTTTTGCACCAGTATTTATACGTTGATTTTATGCGAGGTGTATACCAGGCTGCAGGTGTTGAGTATGGAAGAGATAAGAGCAGTCCTAAAAGTGATTTTTTTAATTACTGCTCTTCGCTTCCTGGAGAAGCTGCTATTAAGGGAAAAGAGTTTTATGCAGCAATACCTCAAGAGATTAAAGATCAACTTGAGTCTTCTGAAGATAAAGCTGCTGTTTTAGATAAGTGCATTAGAGAAGGCTTTACTAAAGGGGATTTACCTAATGAGTGGAAAGAATTTTTAAAGAGTAGCCTTGAAACTTATGTGAATACAAGCGTAGCACCCTTACAAAGGTGGATTGGTACTGGAGAGCTTGCTGTTTTAGCTGAAAGTTTTTCAAGTGATCAGCTATTTTTAAATGTGTTCACGAGAAATGCTTCACATAACTTATCTAACGTAATTCAGATTTATGGAAGAGTTCCAGAAGCTCTTCTTTCAGATGCGCCAGATGGTAGCTTAATTAAAGATAGAAAAGAGTTTATGCGTAAAATGGATTTCATTAACCCTCAGGGTTACTTACAAGAAATGCCTAGGCAGAAAATTATTACAGAGATTGCGCATAAGCGAGAGAGTATGCTTCAAGAGTTTAAAGAGCTATTCGAAAGCTCTTCTGAAGATTTTTTAGCAACTGTTGAAAAGTTAAATAGAGAGTTAGATGAAATGCAAGAGCTTATGCTACGTTGTCATGACCAGTACTATCTTAGAGAAAGCAATGACAGCCCAAATAGAAAGCATATTGTTCTTATAGGAACTTCAAATCCGCACGCAGGACATTTTGAAGCTGTTACAGCAGGAGATTATAGCTTTGATCTTAGTGTACCCATAGGTGCTGAATATGGGACATCATATGATGATGTTGATGAATGGAGCACTACTTGTTTAGAAATTGATAAAATTTTACATAAAGATCCTTTATCTAAAGATGATATTAGAGAAGCTTGTGCTTTACTAGAGTATAAGATGTCATGCATAGGTTCAGAAGAGCACTATCCGGAAAAAATTATAGAGTTGAAAGGTCGTTTAACTGAGCTCTCTAAATTAAATCTGCTTAGCCCTGACTCAGAAGAGCTTAGTTTAGATGACTTACATGCAGGGACATTAGCAGATTCCATTCCAAGTGGCTATTCACTTCCTGAAGCAGAGAGTAAGTTTGAAGATATTCAAGAGGTAACTTTGCCAGCAAGTACTAAAGTAGCCTACAGTACCATGAAGTACGGAGAAGCTGTTATAAGTTTAAAACCTCTTGGAGAAAATGGCTATGATTTATTTACTGAAGATGTGGAAGTTATTGTAAATGCTGCAAATACAGGTATGCTTGGCGGGGGAGGAGTTGATGGAGCTGTAAATAAATTTAATACAGGTTCTGGCCTTGCTAAAGAGCGTCAAGATTTGAAAACACGTTATGGTAGTAGAATAAAGACTGGTGGCGCATTTCTAACTGCAGCTTATAATTATTCTCAAGAAAATCGTGATGTGTTGTCTTCTCATGATAAAAACGGAGATGTTATTACTCCTGGGGGTAAAACTCTAGGTACAGTGAAGAGTATTGTTCATGCAATTGGCCCTAGTGGAGAAGCTTCTGATGAAAAGGATACTCAATTAGCACTAGCTTATAAGAATGCTTGCCTACTAGCTCATAGAAAAGGGTTAAGCAGTATTGCTTTTCCTGTGCTAAGCGTGGGAGTATTTAACTATCCTGTGGATAGAGCTGCATCAGCGCTTTTAAAGGGTATTCAGAATTTTCTAGATGAATACCCAGACACTTCTTTGAAGGATATTAGAGTAATTGGTCAATATGAAGCTATAAAAGCTAAAGCTAAAGCAAGTGCTGAAAAAGCAGGTGATCACAGTAGTACTAACTCTCTCGATACTTTAAGCTCAGAAGTATTAGCAGGTCTTGATCTTGATGATGGGGTATTGTTTGCGACAGAAGCTGGAAGCTTAGGGGAAGAAGTAACTCCCCCTTCCTCTGCTTCTGAGGGCAATGAAA
>JAACFD010000209.1 GCA_009937555.1 Chlamydiales bacterium
ACTAGCTAAGAATTATAATTGATAAAAGAAATGAAAAATGTTAGACACGAGTGTGTTTCAAAAAAAATATCCATTAACCGTACCGTTCTGACAAAATAAAAGGTTATTAAAATGCTTAACTTTAGGAAACTAAAGCAAGATTTTTCTTCGACTGTGCTAAAGGAAGGGGGAGCACTATTCAAAGAAAAAATGGTGCTGTCAGCAAAAGTTATTCAATTAGATGCTGAAAGTTTAAAAATTAGCGCTCAGGTCCGTGGTAACTTTGGCAATACCAACGAGTGTGAGATTGAAGTTGATCGTCAAGAATCAGAAATCATTGATTCGAACTGTGACTGTCCTTACTCCTATGATTGTCAGCACTTAGCAGGTTTATTATTTTATCTAGAAAAACACTTGGATAAGATACTACACTCCCACTCTAAAGGGACTGCTTTTTCAGAAGATTCTCTTGAGCAAGAAGAGAAAACTTTGATCAAAGAATCTATTAGACAAGCGGTTAAACCTAAATCCGAAGAGGGTTCTCTTAAGCACTATGAAAAAGAGTCATTAGAAGAGTATAAGGAAGCATCACGTATATTAAGCACATGTCCATTGTTCCTCCCAGAACAAGAGCGTCAAGAAGATCAAGCAGAGCTACTCTTAGTTTTTAATAAACCTGAAGATAAGCGTTTGCAGAATTTGAAACTATTAGAGCTACAATTAGCTTTAAGGCTGCCATTTAGAAGTAAGCCCTTACACATTCCTCATGTGAAAGATTTCTTAGATGCTGTAAAATATCATGAGCCTTTAAGTATAAGTGGTAAGCGTTTTTTCTTTACAAGACGTTCTTTTGATGAGCTTAGCCAAGAAGTTTTGCAAATGGTACTGAGTTATGCTCGTTTTGACCAGCAGGTTCATAACCACAGAGGTTTTTGCTTAGAGTCAGAGGCTTTCGGGGCTATACTTGCAAAAGCTTATTCGCTAGCAAGTGAGACTAGTTCCCAGGGGGGAGAGAAAAACCTTCCTTGTATTTATTTTAAAAATTTAGAAGCTCCTCTTAGCTTTTCAACTTTCCGTGCGAACCTAAAGTTTAACTTAGAGGTGATGAAGGCGACGACAGCTAAACTATTTCTTGTTCCACGCCTGATCTTAGAAGAAGAGTTAGTGGCTTATGAAAATACTCTTTTATTTGAAAGTGATAAACCCGGTGTCCTATATAAGGGTGTTTATTATCGCTTTGATGATAAAATAAAAAGAACTCATCTAAAGCATTTGAACCAAATAAGAGATATGACTATTCCTGAGTCGCTTTTTGGGACTCTGGTAGAAAATTCTCTTCCTGAACTACTGCGCTTTGCAAAAGTAGGGTCACAACATCTTTTAGAAGATTTTATAACCTTACCTTTTGTTGATAATGTATGTGCTAAATGTGACATCCATTATCTAGAGGGTGAACTGGAGGCTCACTTAACATTTCTTTATGGAGATGTCGAGTTGCCCTCTTCTTTTTCTTCACTAGACTATAAGCATATTCGATCCTTTGTGACAGAAGAAGGGATTATGGCTCGAGACCTATTTAAAGAGCAGAAGATTGTGAACGATCTTTTTGAGGGTTTTGTTTTTAACTCAGATACTGGAAGTTATGTAGCTAAGACAGAAAAGCGTGTTGTTGAGTTTATGACCAGTAAGCTTCCTAAATATCGAGGAGACATTGAATTTAAATGTCCTGAGAATTTAACGAGCCGTTTCTTGTATGATGAAAGTAGCTTCAAAATTACTTTAAAAGACTCAAATAAAATTAACTGCTTTGAAGTCCACTTTGACGTGGAGGGAGGTCTTAAGGGCGTTTGTGTAGATTTGCTATGGGAGTGCATAGCCTCTAAGAAAACTTACATTGAACTTAATAAATCCTCAAAGGCAAAGGGTAAAAAAGAGAACAAAAAAATTCTTGTGATTAACCTTGAGAAAGTGAAAGAGTTGGTTCAAGTTTTTGATGAGTTTGGAGTCAAAAAAATTGAAAAGCATGTAATTGAGCGTCCTTTATGGAGTTTGGTTTCAGTTCAACCTAGTAACTTTAAAAGTCTGCCTCTTTCATTTAAGATGTCGGATAAGCTAAAAGCATTACAAAAGCAGATGCTAGGTAAAAGTGCAGTAGAAGTTAGCCCGATACCTAGTAACATTAATGCAGACCTAAGACACTACCAAGAAGACGGCGTTGCATGGTTGGAAAAACTACGTACAATGTACCTTGGGGGAGTACTGGCTGATGACATGGGATTAGGTAAAACTGTCCAAGCTATATGTGCGCTGAGCCAGGACTTTAAAGTGAATCCAAAGGGTATTTCTTTGGTAGTTTGCCCGACTTCCTTATTATATAACTGGCAAGAAGAGTGCTCAAAATTTCATCAAGGACTTAAGACTATAGTTATTGATGGTCTGCCTAACCAAAGAAAAAAGCTTTTAAAGAAGATTAAAGACTATCAACTAGTCATAACCTCCTATAGCCTTTTACAAAAAGATATAGAGGCATACTCAAAAGAAGAGTTTTCATATGTGATACTCGATGAGGCTCAGCATATTAAAAATCGTCTTACTCTAAATGCAAAGTCGGTAAAACGTTTAAATGCAAAGCATCGCTTAATCCTTACGGGTACACCAATCGAAAACTGTCTAGAAGAGCTTTGGAGCTTATTTGATTTCTTGATGCCAGGCTTACTTAATAGTTATGATAGGTTTCTAGAGAAGTATGTCAGGAATCTCAATCAAGATACTAAAGGTAAAAGACATAAGGAGCTTCAGAAAAAGACCGCTCCATTTATTCTAAGACGGCTTAAATCAGATGTTTTAGATGACCTACCGCCTATTTCTGAGCTTATTTATCACTGTCACTTATCCTCTTATCAAAAAGAGCTTTATACATCTTATGCTGCTTCTGCTAAGCAGGAGCTATCTAAGTTGGTAGAAAAAGAAGGATTTGACAACATAAGAATACACGTGTTAGCAACCTTAACTCGTTTAAAGCAAATATGTTGTCACCCGTCTATTTTTTCTCCAGACAAGGTAGGAAGAGATTCCTGTGCTAAATATGATATGTTATTAGAGTTGCTTCAAACCTTAATAGAAGGGGGGCACAAGTCTGTAGTTTTTAGTCAGTACACTAGAATGCTTGGCATTATTAGAGAAGACTTGGAAAATATGGGCATAAAATTCTGTTATTTAGATGGTTCTAGCAAAAATCGCTTGGAAACTGTTAAAGAGTTTAACAGAAACCCTGCAATCAAGGTGTTCTTGGTGTCACTAAAAGCTGGTGGAACCGGGCTTAACCTAGTGGGTGCTGATACGGTTATACACTACGATATGTGGTGGAACCCAGCTGTAGAAAATCAGGCTACAGATAGAGTTTACCGTATAGGTCAAGAACGTGCTGTATCTAAGTATAAGTTAATAACACTAGGCACAATAGAAGAGAAAATCTTAACGATGCAAAATCGTAAGAAACGCCTAGTTAAAGATATTATCCACTCAGATGAAGAGGCTATCTCAAAGCTTTCATGGGAAGATGTCTTAGAATTACTGCAAACGTAAATTTAAGCTTTACCTTAAGAAAGAATTTCATTTTTATAGCTAATGGGCTAATATTGTCGCTTCAGTAAATATTGGGTGGCCTATGAAAACAAGCTCAGACTATGTTGAGTAGGCTTTTATCTTAAAAAGATTAAATGTCGGGGTAAGCATGTTTGATAAAAAGGGACTGAGTCTTAGTTCATTAATTAATCGCTTAGGTTCTTCTTCCATGAGTATGAAACTA
>JAACFD010000022.1 GCA_009937555.1 Chlamydiales bacterium
GCTTTCTCTACAAAATCATTAGTGAAAAAAAGCCTCTTTCTTTACTTCTTTTTGGCCCTCCAGGCTGCGGGAAAACTACATTAGCACGTATCTATGCCCAAGCTCTTAGCGAGAATTACCTCTACTTTAGTGCTGTTTTTGGTTCTATTGCTGCTATCAAAAAAGAACTTGAACAAGTAGATAAGCATCCTCTGTTTAATCGTAAACAGCTTATTGTATTTGTAGATGAAATTCATCGTTTTAATAAAGCGCAGCAAGATGCTTTTTTACCCTACCTGGAAAAAGGCTTGATAACCCTGATAGGCACTACTACAGAAAACCCTTCTTTTTGCTTAAATGGAGCTTTACTCTCTCGCCTTAGAGTCATTGATTTCACTCCTCTTGATAAAAGCGACCTTGAACAAATACTTAACAAGTTTTTACAGCTTCACTCTGATTATAGTTTCTCAAAAAAAGTTAAGGACTACCTTGTTGAGGAAGCAAAAGGAGATGGTCGCTACCTTTTAAACCTTCTTGAGAACCTTAGTAACTCTTCAGAGAAAAGTTTTCAAGACATTGAATCTACTAGCCACTGGCTTCAAAGACGCTTTGCAAACTATGATCAGAAGGGAGACTCTCACTACGAACTAATCTCAGCACTGCATAAAGCTGTAAGAGGGTCAGATCCTCAGGCATCTTTATATTGGCTTTCAAGAATGCTAGAGGCTGGAGCTGACCCTTTATATATACTAAGACGTCTTAGCCGCATTGCTTCTGAAGATATCGGACTGGCTGACCCTCAAGCTCTTCAGCAGTGCATTAGCGCTAAAGAAGCCTTTTTACATCTAGGTAGTCCAGAGGGGCTTCTACCTATAGCTCAAGCTTGTACTTACCTTGCTCTAGCTCCAAAAAGCAATGCTGTATACACCGCCTTTAAAGAATCAATAGAACTTGCTAAAAAAACAGCACAACATGCTCCCCCTCCGCATATAGTCAATGCTCCTACTAAATTAATGAAAGAAATGGGATTAGGTAAGGGATATATCTATGATCAAGATAGTCCCTACAAATTTAGTGGACAAAACTTTATGCCTCAACAAATCCCGCAACCATCCTTTTACAAACCCAGCCCTTATGGCTTTGAGAAAGAACTTAAAAAGCGAATGGATTTTTTTGATGAACTTAAAAAGAAACTTCAGAAAAAGTCTTAAATATCACCCTTCAAGCGGGCTTGAGAAAAAATAGCATGGGACTTAGCATCCTTAATTTTCCCCTCTAGAAAGTAAGCTTCTAGCTGCTTGACGCTTAATTCCACTATATCTATTTGCTCATCTTCATCTGCAGGCAGGTAATCTCCACTTAAGTCCTTAGCTAAAAAAAGGTATAGCCGCTCATCAGTAAAGCCAGGAGAGGCATAGACTTCACCAAGAAACTCCCATGCTTCTGCTTTCAGATTTAGTTCTTCAGCAAGCTCTCTTTTAGCACAAGCTAAAGGAGCTTCTCCTTTATCTAAACAACCAGCTGGAAATTCAAGAACTTCCTCCAGAGCTGCAAAGCGGTATTGCTTAGCCATAAATACGGTATTGTTTTCCGACAATGGTAAAATGACAACAGCTCCAGGGTGTTTTACCACCCACCTTTCAATTTCTTTGCTATCATCAAGCAAGAAGTTTTGCTTCTCTACAGTGAAGATAGGCGTCTTAAGAGCTATTTCGTGTGTTAAAAAATTAGGGTGCGCTTTTTTACTCATGAAAGAGCAAACTGTTTTCTAAATTCATAGGCAAAGCATGCTGCAGCTTGTGATACATTTAAGGAATCTATATTCCCTAACATAGGAATAAACACTTTAAAATCAGCTTGTTTTTCCAAGCTTTTTTGAACACCTTTTCCCTCTGAACCAAGAATCAAGAGTGTCTTTTCAGGGAAACTAAACTGATCAATTGCCTGACTCCCCTCTCCTACACTAGCACATACTACCCAGTACCCAGCCTTTTTATACTTTAAAATGGCATCTGATAAATTAGATACTAAGACTTTATTAATTAGAACTGAAGCTCCAACACTAGCTTTGTGCACTGCTGGTGTAATACTAGCTCCTCGATTTTTAGACCATATGATCGCATCCGCTGAAAATACTTCAGCTACACGCATTAAAGCCCCAAAATTATGGGGATCATAGATAGAGTCTAACATAACTACTAAAGAAGAGCTTTGAGCTTCTGTTTGCTTTATCTGGCTTTTACAATCTGTATAAGGCAAGTCTTTTAAGACAAAGCAAATCCCCTGGTGAGAGTCACACTCGAGCATTTTATTTAGAGACTCTTTTGAAACTTTTTTTACAGGAATTTTATGACGAGTACAAAAATCTAGTGCGGGCTGATACTCTGATCGAACCCCTTCTTTTCTATTTTGTAATATAAGCTCTTTGATTTTTAAAGAACCTTTATTTAAGCACTCTAAACATGCATTTTTTCCACACACATAATTCTGTAATTGCATACTGATACTATACCCTATTTTAACTCTGTGAAGAGCCTACTAATTCTTGAACTTTTTCTTCAGGATCTACCCACTTTCCATGCTCTTTGATTAATTCAATGAGTCTAGCATCTGCTTCATCATGATCAATATTTTTCTCAACACACTGCTTGTTTACGTATAGATCAATTTTTCCAGGTCTAGAGCCTACATAGCCAAAGTCAGCATCTGCCATTTCACCGGGTCCGTTTACAATGCAGCCCATAATAGCAATTTTCACCCCAGGAAGATGCTGTGTTTTATTTCTTATGCGCTTTGAGACACTTTGCAAGTCAAATAGCGTTCTTCCACAGCTTGGGCAGGAGATAAACTCTGTTTTAACTGTACGCCTTCTGGAGCCTTGTAAAATATTAAAGCCAAGCTTCCGGTTAAAGATTAGACCATAGTCCGATAACATTAACACTCCATCCCCTAAGCCATCGCAAAGCAGACTTCCATTTTCTGCAGCACTAAAGATAAGTACGTCCTCTCTTTCTAAGCCCTTATAATCAAAAGATAAAACAACAGGCGTCTCATTTTTCTTTAGCGCTAGTGCTTCAAAGAATTTTCTTGCTTGTTGCAAGTTGGTTGCCTTTACAGAGAGAATGAAAAAGGAGGGTGTAAAACTTGATAGCGCCTCGAAGTTATCTTCACTATTTACCCATAAGGCTGCTTCTATTTGCTCTGGTGAAAGGATACTTAAAGCTCCTTTACTCTTATTTTGATAAGTTTCTATAGCTTGAGAAGCACTTAAAACAGGAGTGAAAGCGGAATGCTTAAAGCTTGATATAACTTTTACACCTAAGTTTTGAAGTTCTAATAACTTATCCTGAGCGTTATCTGAAATCTCTTCATTTAGGTATATAGCATCACAAGCATTGATATCTTTAACCTTAATACCATTCTTCTCACTAATCCCTACTTTACTATAGAAGTGAGCATCTAAAATATCCTTTTCAGTAACTTCTATTAACACTGCGCCATCTTGATGAAGGTAAGGTGCTTTGTCTAGAGTAACTTGGCGCCTTTCAAAGCCATTAGTAATACGGTGCTTTTCTTCAAAAGCAGCAGCAGGCTCTTTGCAGGTATACTGGTAGGCCAAGTCTACTAAACGTTTACAGGGTTCAACTTCAAACCAAGGGTCTTCTGTTAAGGAAACGCGGATAGTATCTCCAATACCATCAAGCAATAGACTGCCTATCCCAATCGCAGACTTAATTCTACCATCTTCTCCTTCTCCTGCTTCAGTAACTCCTAAGTGGAGAGGGTAATCCCAGCCTAATTCATACATCCTAGCACAGAGCAGACGATAAGCTTCAATCATTACCTGTGTGTTGCTAGCTTTCATAGAAAAGATAATATCGTGAAAATCATGTCTGCGGCATACATTAGTAAACTCAACAGCAGACTCTACCATTCCTAAAGGTGAGTCTCCAAAACGGTTCATCACCCTATCAGACAGCGAACCGTGGTTAGTTCCTATGCGCATGGACTTATTCTGCTCTTTACACTTTAAAACTAGAGGACTGAATTTCTCATCTAGTTTCTCTAGCTCCCTTTGATAAGTGTCATCGTTGTATTCTAAGACTTTAAAAGTAGCTCGTTTATCAACATAGTTACCAGGGTTAATACGAACCTTGTCTACAAAATCAATCACTGTCATAGCAGCTGCAGGAAAAAAGTGAATGTCAGCTACAACAGGAATCGTATAACCCTTTTGAATGAGGCTAGTTTTAATACCTTCACAGGCTTTTGCTTCTTTCATTCCTTGTACCGTTACACGAGCAATGTCACAGCCAGTATCTGCTAGACGCATAATTTGGTCAACAGTTGCATCTACATCACTGGTAGGTGTTGTTGTCATAGATTGGGTACGTACAGGATAGCTAGACCCTAGGGGGACATTCCCGACCATAACAGTTCTTGTCTTTCTTCTAACTGTCTGATAAATTTTCTCACAATATTTCATTACATTTCCCCTCTGCTAAAGGCACTAGCTCTTCTGAAGATATTCTATTTAAATTAAGAGGGAATTTTACGCGGCAAGCTAGTTAAATAAAAGGGCTTTTTTCCCCTCTTTTTCAAAAAAGTATTAGCTACATTTCTGCATTAAAATTTTCTCTTGTCTAATTTACATTTATCAAAGTAGGATGCTCAAAAAACTTACTGCAAAGGAGAAAGATTCAAATGACCAGCCAACTACACTCTCAAAGTATTCATGCTCCTAAAGGTTTGAAACTCTCTTGCAAGGGGTGGCAACAAGAAGCTGCTATGCGTATGCTTATGAACAACCTAGACCCTCAAGTTGCAGAAAATCCCGATCAACTTATTGTCTATGGAGGCTCAGGAAAAGCTGCCAGAAACTGGGAATGTTACCATAAAATCATTGATGCTTTAAAAAAATTAAATGATGATGAGACCCTTTTAGTTCAAAGTGGGAAACCTGTTGGAGTATTTAAAACCCACGATCAAGCTCCTCGAGTTTTAATTGCCAATTCACACCTAGTTCCAAAATGGGCTAATTTTGACGAGTTTAGACGCCTGGAAGCCATGGGCTTAACTATGTATGGCCAAATGACGGCAGGTTCATGGATCTATATTGGTTCTCAGGGTATTCTTCAAGGGACCTATGAGACATTTGCTGCATGTGCTGAAAAGCATTTTTCTGGATCACTAGAGGGTAAACTTGTGGTATCAGCTGGACTTGGTGGTATGGGTGGAGCCCAACCGCTTGCAGCAACTTTAAACGGAGCTTGTTTTTTAGGCTTCGAAGTGGACCGACAAAGAATTGAAAAGCGCCTAGAGACAAAATATCTAGATAAGATGACAGAAAACTTAGATGAAGCTCTTAAGTGGATTCAAGAAGCTCAATCAAAAGGTGAAGCTTTATCAGTAGCAGTACTAGGTAATGTGGCTGAACTCCTTCCAGACCTTGAGAGCAAAAGTATTACAGTAGACATTCTCACCGACCAAACCTCTGCTCACGACCTTCACCTCGGTTATATTCCTAAATCGCTAAGCCTAGAGCAAGCAGCTTCAATGCGACTTGAGTCTCCTAAAGAATACGAAGAAGCTGTACTAGATAGCATGCAAGAACATATTAGCTGCATGTTACGCTTCCAGGAAAAAGGGTCTATTGTATTTGATTATGGGAATAATCTAAGGGGGCAAGTAGCGGATAATAGAGGGCAAAAAGAAGCCTTTAAAATACCAGGCTTTATTCCTGAATATATTAGGCCTTTATTCTGCAAAGGGTCAGGACCATTTAGGTGGGCTGCTCTTTCTGGTGATCCTCAGGATATATATACCACCGACAAAGAGATTTTATCCGCCTTCCCTCAAAAAACTAGGCTGTGCAACTGGATTAAAAAGGCCCAACAAAAGGTACAGTTTCAAGGAATTCCTTCCAGGATTTGCTGGCTTGAATTTGGAGAGCGAGCAGAAATGGGTGCGCGCTTTAACCACCTTGTTAAGCAAGGGAAAATTAAAGCTCCTATTGTTATCGGTAGAGATCATCTAGACTGCGGTTCTGTGGCTTCTCCCAATAGAGAGACAGAAAATATGAAGGATGGCTCTGACGCGATTGCTGACTGGCCTATCCTCAATGCTTTGCTTAACACAAGTTGTGGAGCAAGTTGGGTTTCATTACACCATGGAGGCGGTGTAGGTATTGGCTACTCTATTCATGCAGGTATGGTTTGTGTTGCAGATGGTACGCAGAGAAGTCAAGACTGTCTAGAGCGAGTTTTAACAGCTGACCCTGGTATTGGTGTAGCAAGGCATGCTGATGCTGGTTACGAAGAAGCTATTGATCATGCTAAGAACAATGACATCAATCTACCCATGCTAGACAACTAAAATACAGTACTTCTAAAATATAAGGACCTCAACACTATGGTATCGCTACAAGATAAAGACTTTGCTAGTTTATCTGATTTACCTGCTATTGATATAAATAGCTTGTGGCATGACCTGGATAAAGCTATACAATTGTGTACTAAAGGCTGTAGCTCTATTAGACAGTCTAGAAAGAACTTAGAAGCAGCATTAAACAAAACCGCCTGTATTTACGGAGTGAATACGGGTTTTGGAGCGCTTCAAAACTGTGCTATTTCTAAGGAAGATCTATCTAAACTTCAACTGAACCTTATTCGTTCACACGCAGTTGGGGTTGGAGAACTTGTTGATAAAAATATATCAAAGCTAATGTTAATGCTGAAAATTTATTCATTAGCTCTTGGATACTCTGGTATTTCTGAACTTACTTTTCAGCGCTTAGTTGACTTTTACCAAAAAGATCTCATCCCTGTTATACCTTCAAAAGGTAGTGTTGGTGCTTCTGGTGATTTAGCTCCTTTATCTCATTTATCTCTACCTCTTATTGGAGAGGGATATTTCTGGAATACAGAGGGCAATGAAGTTATCCCTGCTGAACAATTACTTAAAGCCTATAGGCTATCCCCTATCGAGTTGCAAGCTAAAGACGGCCTTGCTCTTATTAATGGTACTCAATTTATGCTGGCTCATGCCAGTTTAGTTGCTCATAAAATGACACAGTATGAGAGCGTCAATGACTGTATTGCAGCCCTTAGTTTATCTGCTTTTGAGGGCAAGAAGGCTGCTTTTGACTCTAATATTCATCGAGTCAGAGCGCATAGCAAACAAAAGCTATCTGCTAAGCGTATTTTACAGCTTGTACAAGATAACCACTACCCCAAAGGATCTGCATCTGAAGAACTTATACAAGATCCTTATAGCTTAAGGTGCATTCCTCAAGTTCACGGTGCTAGCTATGCTGCAGTTGAGCATTGCATGAGCATTTTTGAACGTGAAATTCACTCCGTTACCGATAATCCTTTAGTATTTGAAGACTCTGTTATTTCAGGAGGAAACTTTCATGGGCAAGCCATCGCACTCCCGATAGACTATATGGCTCTTGCAATTTCAGAATTAGCTAGTATCTCTGAAAGAAGAATCTTTCTTTTACTTGAAGGTAAGCGTGACCTTCCTCCTTTCTTAACCCCTGAACCTGGCATTAACTCTGGCTTTATGATGCTGCAATACACAGCTGCTGCTTTAGTTTCTGAAAATAAAATTCTTTGCCATCCTGCAAGCTGTGATAGTATCACAACCTCTATGGGGCAAGAAGACCACGTCAGCATGGGAAGTGTTGGAGCAAGAAAACTTTTAAAAGTATTAGAAAACTATGAGCATGTTTTAAGTATTGAGCTACTTGTAGCCTCTCAAGCCTTATCGTTCAGAGAAATAGAGCACTACTCTCCTTTAGTACAAAAACTTTATAAAGATATCTGTGAAAAGCTGCCCACTTATAAAGAGGATGATAACTTCCAAGAAGGGATGGCACAGTCTCTGGCAATATTCAAAAACCCTAAGCTATTTTCTAAAATAACAAACCTTCTAAATTAGAGATTCTTATGCCCGTTTTAAAAAATATTTCTAAGCTATATACCTGTGATAAAAATCAGAGTCTAATTGAAAATGCAGCCTTAGCTTGGGAAAATGATAGCATTTGTTATGTAGGTAGGGAAAGTGAGCTACCAGATAATTTAAAAAGTATTAATAGTTTTGATGCCCAAAAAGCGATCGTAACCCCTGGTTTTATTGATTGCCACACTCACTTAAGCTTTGGAGGATGGCGAGAGGATGAATTTGCCCTACGCAATCAAGGTGCAAGCTATTTAGAACTCGCAAAAGCTGGAGGAGGCATCCTTTCGACTGTTGAGAAAACAAGAAAGGCTACTAAACAAGATCTGATTGATAAATCACTGCTTTTCCTAGATCAAATGCTTCGACAAGGGGTATGCGTTTGTGAAGCTAAAAGTGGGTATGGCTTAAATTATACTGATGAAATCAAAACTCTTGAAAGCTACCAGGAGCTAAATAAGCTTCATGAGATAGATATTATTCCAACTTGCCTTGCTGCACATACTTTTCCAAAAGAATTTAAACAAGACCATGAGGGCTACCTTAATTTATTAACAAAAGAGCTATTCCCAGAAGTAAAAAAAAGAAACTTAGCTAAGTTCATCGATATTTTTGTAGAAGATAGTGCGTTCAACATAGAAGAAGCTAAAATTGTTTTACAAAAAGCTAAAGAGCTAGGATTTTCCATAAAACTGCATGCTGATCAGTTAAGTAGCTGTAAGGGAGCTGAGTTAGGAGCTAACTTTCAAGCTTGTTCTTGCGATCACCTAGAACAAATATCAGATAATGGCATAGAAGCTTTAAAAAAAGAAAAAGTAGTAGCGGTTTCTCTTCCTCTTGCTAGCTTATATTTAAACCAAGATTTTCTAAATGCTAGAAAGCTAATTGAGAAAGGTGTGAGCGTTGCTATTGCCAGTGATTTTAATCCAGGTTCTTCACCTAGTTTTAACTTACAACTTGCAATGACTCTAGCAGCTATCAAACAACAAATGTCTCCACTTGAATGCTTGGAAGGCGTTTGTATTAATGCAGCCAAAGCTTTAAAAATTGAGAAAAGATACGGCTCATTAGAAAAAGGAAAAATAGCATCTTTTTCTTTATTTAATGCGCCTAATATCAATCACCTTGTGTATCATTTTAGTGATAATCGCTGTATAGGCCTCTTTCATAAAGGGAAGCACCTTTTTTAAGCCTTTAGTGCTGAACTTTGAATAAGTATATCTGTTTCTTTAGCTAAGTTATCACACTGCTTAAGTTGATTAAACAGTCGCCTAATCATAGTTATCTTGTAGATGCGATAATTAGCATTGCCTGAAAAATAATAGAGGTGGTTTAGCTGCTCACAAGTGATAAGGTGCTCTTTTAAATCAGGGTTATCCTGATTTAATTTTGCATATGAAAAGTCCATGAAATCCATAAAGGATTCCGCACTTATTCCTATTAACAATTCATCTATGCTCAAAAGATGCTTTTCTTTAGCTATTTCAGCTCTTAGCTGCCATTCGCCATCCACACACTCCCATTTATGAAACTGATAAAGAGCGCCCTTTACCAGCTCAATTGATCTTCTTGCACTTTCATAATCGTATACATCTGCAACCCATTTACTAGTTTCTTCATAAAGCTCTTGCTTTACAGAATCGATAAACTCTGAAGCCCCTGCTGATTTTATAGGAGCACTATAAGCGAGAGGTAAACTCATTTTTGCTACGAAAAGAGTGCTTAGAGGAAGCCCTACTTTTAAAGGTTTAAGTAAAAGCTTTCTAACAGGAACCTGAGCTAAAGCTCTTCTGAGCTGTAAACGTCCCTTAGTTAAGCAAAGTAATGCAGAAGCTCCAAGGACTGTTAAAATATCTGGCGATTGAAAGCTTTTACCGCTCCCTTTTCGCTCTAAACAACTATTTTGAGCTTTATGAGTTTTTGAGAAACAAGTTGAGCTAAAAAGTACCATTGTAAATTCCTCTTGGTCATTCTGATTAAAAAAGTTTAACAAAAAAATAATTTTAAATATCAAAAAATAAAGCAACGCCAGTGTTTTTCCTGCCTTGCACTAACCTTATCTGAATAGTTTAGCAACGCAGCACTAGCTTTTGCTTTTAAAGAAGAGTAATTTCTGATAGAATTTTATATGTTACTAATAAACAATTATTTAAGATTTTTAAACACAAACATCAGGTAAGTCAAACTTGTGACGTTGTTACTTAAGCTTTATTAATTACATTCAAGAGGGGAAATACTACTATGAGCACTATTGCTATGCTTAGGCAAAGACGTGAGTCTCAATCTAGGTCACCTTTACAATCCACCTTGGATAAACCTCTAATCAAAACATTACTAGATGAGATTGCACAGCAAATTGCACATAGAGTATTTGGTTGTTCATCTGATAGCAACTCCTTAAGAGGCTACCTAGAAGGTCATGTAGGAAGCATCTCTTTACCTAGAAGTGATAAAAGAAGAAGAGAACTAGTTTTTCGTCTTTCTCCTTTAGTTAATGATTGCCCTCAAAACTTCTCTAGAGAAATCTTATCAAAAGATGCTGATATTAATTTTGAGATCCTGATGGCCTCATTTAAAGCTTATTATACTGAGGCTATTAGCACCCACCGCAGTGCTATTATTCGTTTTCTTCCAGAGGAAGATAAGAAAAGACGTTTGCTTGAAGCTAGCTTAGAAGACCTTCGGACTTTCTTAGAATCAGAAGAAACAACTACTCTCCAAAGCTCACTAAAAGATATGTTTATGCAAAGGCAAGAAGCAGCAGCTGCAGCAGAAGAGGCAGCTGATGCACCTGCCGTTGAGAGTAGAGAGTTCATCCCTCCATTTGGTTTTAGAATGGAACCTGCTAGCCGCGGTAGAATTGCCCTACAAATCATTAAAGAATTATCTAAAAATGTTGAGCCTGAGCAAATAAGAAGATTAGGCATACATGCAATTACGATTACTCTAGGCCTAAGCAAAGCCTACCTACTAGACATTAATATGAGCTCTTTTAAAGAGGGTAGGGCTTCAATACATGATCCTTTTAGTATTAGCAAAGAATGCGTTTCATTAAAGCTCATAAAAACTTCTAGCCTTGCCAACTTCCGAGTAGGGCTTGAAAGAAAAGAGCCAAGAGCAATAAGTTTCGGGGCTCCTGTATCTAGTTTTGGAGATACTTTTATTTGTAAGTATGCAAGATTCTCAAGGCGCTTCATTCCTTTATCTGGTATATCTGGATCTACCTACTGCATCACACAACCTTACCGAACTTTAACAAGAGCCTTTACTCCCCCTGAAGAACCTCACTATCGCCGTTTAGCTTTATCACTACTGCATGATTTTCTTGAGCTAAGGAGCTCTGTGGTACCACGAGCATCATTAATCGACTCCAAGCTAGTTCCTACTTTTTATGCTGAAAAAATAACGACTATGACTGTAGAAGAGAGGTTATCTATCTTGAGCTCTATAGTTTTAGCTGAAGAGCATTTTGAAGATTTTGAAGCGATACACTCCCCTTTAGCAATGACAAGAAGAAGAATTAGCTCTTCAACAGAGGGTATGCCTAGAGGCTCTAAGGCATTTTTTTTAGATGTAGCTATTTTAGCAATTGTTGCAGGCTGGCTTGATTTTAAGTTTACAAAGTTAGGGAAAGAGAGCAGGATATTGCTTTCATCCAAAGCTTTTACTCCGCTTGAGAGCTATGGTAGCTCAAAAAAAAGCAATCTTTTTCGGTTTTTAGCTATTAATAACGGCAAGTATGGCATATTGCCTGCGACATTTAAACAGCACATTCTTAGTATAAACCCTGCACATATTGCACTTGCCCTTAGAAAATCAAAGCTTAGTCCAGAGGCATGCTTTGCGACTGCGCAGAGAATAATAGATATGCAGCATTATATACTGTCCACAAGTGGATCTCCTGTTGTCACTACAGTTTTAGATTTATATAAAGCTGTTTTTCCCTAAGGCTTTGCAATAATCCTTTAATTGACGTAAGCTGACTGAAAAAAATAAGGAAGCTACTATGGATCCACGCTTTAAAGATATTATCCACTATAAGATCCAAGAAAATACAAGAGTCATTATTTTAGGTTTCCCAAGTGACTTAGGAGTCGGTATTAATGGAGGACGTCCTGGGGCGAAACTAGCTCCAAATGCAATAAGGCAAGAACTATATAAGTTAACTCCATCAACACGAGAGTATTCAAGGCATTTGGATATTTTTGAAGGTGTATGTGACTTAGGTGACTTAAATATAGACCAAGTTCACTTAGAAAAAGACCAAGCCCTACTAGCTTCTCATATCGCTTCTTTTCTAAAGAAAGACTACTTTGTTATCCTTCTTGGCGGAGGCCATGAGCTCTCATATGGTCATTTTTTAGCCTACCAAAGCTTAAAGCGTGATATAGAAATTATTAACTGGGATGCCCATGCTGATGTAAGAGAACTTAAAAGTGGTAAAGCTCACTCAGGCTCTCCCTTCAGACAAGCCATTGAAGAACCCTACTCTGTCTTAAAGCGCTACCATGTTTTAGGTTTAGAAGATCACTGCTTTTCTAAAGAACACTTAGATTATCTACACAAACATCAAGCCAGATTGCATTTTGCGGATGAATTGAAAGACAATCACCTTGAGGTATACCAAGAGGTAGATACTAGTAGTGCTATGGTTACTTTTGATTTAGACGTAGTAAATCAGGCATATGCTCCAGGTGTTTCAGCTCCTAATCCCTCAGGTATCTCAGCAGAACTATATTTAAAAGCTGCGTTTAATGCTGGCAAATCAAATAAAGTCAGCTCTGTAGATTTTGTTGAGTTAAACCCAAGCTTCGATAGAGATAATCAAAGCGCTAAACTTGTTGCTAAAGGTATTTGGAAAGTTCTTCTAGGCCTTAGTCACCGCTAACATTGAAAAAGCCACAGCCAATTAAATATAGACCTATAAGTAACATTAGGGTTAGAAAATAGTCTATTTTGCCGGATTTTTTAAATTTGGCAAAGTAGGAAATAGTTAAGTCCCCTGCTACAATCCTAATTACCCCTTTTGCTGCAAATAAATAGCCTATTAAGGTAACTAAACCACTCCAGTTCCAAGCCCATACATGATGGAGTAATAAGATAAAAAGCCCAGAAAAAAGGCTGATAATTCCTGAATGGAAAATATGTACAGGGCTATTAGAATAATCCTCAATCAAGGCTTTAAGATAATCTTTTCTGTAAAGCATCACTAAACTCAAAGTTGTGAAATACACCCCTAAAAACTTAGCAAAAAATAGCGACACATTAAACTGAGTAAGGATAATCGAACTACTCATAAAAAAAGCCTCCAATACCGAATAATTTGGAGGCCTTTTTATGCTAAAGTGCTAATCTTTTACAAGAAAAATTCTTATCTTCATAATTGTTTTGATTCTTGAATAGCGGCTATAAGACGGTTAAGGGTCGTAGGAACACCTTCCCCATGAACTAGGGAACTTGAAATTTTCAAACCTACCCCCGAGGCAGAAGAGAAAATATCCACTTTATTAGTTGTTCTATCAAACATGATGACAACTTCATCTCTTAAAATCCTTGGGAAGTTTCCTTTATACACTCTAGGCTTGTCACCATCTAGTGCTTGCCTAAAAGATTCTATTAGATCACTACTTTGCTCAATAGTTTCAATATCAAGTGCTAGATCTGATAAAGTATGGTAGTTAACATCTGGTTCTTCTGCTAGCTTTTCAGCTAACTCTGCTTCCACTCTCAGTTTCTCAGCAGCTTGCTCTTGTTGCAACTTTAATTCATTAATAGCTGCTTCTTCTTCCTTTCTCTCATCTTCTCTACGAGCAGCTTCATACTCTCTATCTTGTTCATCTCTGAGTCTAGCATTTGCTAATATCTGCTGATCTCGTAGGCTCCTTGCTCTAGCTTCTGCGGTCGCTTCATCATCATCATCATCAATATCACTGCCTCCTGTTGGATCAAAACTTTCGCGAAGAGGAGTTATAATACTTGCAGCTCCCATATAACCTCCGCCACAAGCTATATCTGGTCGAGTACCAGAAGCTATAGTAGCTATCCCCTGATCTTGACGGCTCCTTCTTATAGCTTCTGCGGTCGCTTCATCATCATCATAACCCCCCATTTACGCTCCCTATTCTAGAAAAACGACTAGAGCTTGGCCAAACATCTTCTCTGCCATCACCACTCCAGCTTATTTCACCTGTGGAATCACTTCCTGTTAGAGGGCTACTAGAGGCTGCACCACCTCCGCCTTTTCCATTATTAGGCCATATTTTTTTTAGCACTGCTGCAGCAAGCAGAGTAATCAGTATAAGTTTTTTATTTCTATTTACAAAACTTGCAGTCTGGCAAACTAGATTTGAGCACGCTTGAAAAGCTGAATAAGGGGTAATACGCATAGTTTTTTTCCTAAAAACT
>JAACFD010000210.1 GCA_009937555.1 Chlamydiales bacterium
CTTTACTTAAAAACACTGTTTTTAAGAGAGTCTCTAATATAAACTCTTTTTTTTATGGACTAGAGTCTACAGTCTAATACACCTTGTTTACACTTTTTTTTTATCTAATAAAAAGCTTCAGAATGCTACCAGAGTTTTATTTATTTAATTTCTTAATGCAATCTTAACAAAACTCTTTATACTCTTTGCGCAGTAAATTTTGTATTTATCTATTTTAACAAAGTTAAAAAGCAGAGAGGCTCATTTATGTTAACAAGTTCAGCTATTTTTAAAAAAATACAAGAGCCTACTCGAAGAATTCTTCCTGAAGTAGTTAAAAAAAATCCAAAGTTAAGCTTTGCTTTTCTGACAATAGCTTTAATTGGCGTAAGCTACAAAGGGTTTTGTAGAGCAAATAAGTTTTGTGAAGATATAAAAATGCGAATGAAGCCTTTCATGGAACAGTTTGAGTGTGCTGAACAATTCTATAATGAGTGTGACTTTGATAAAGCTTATAGCATATATCATCGGATAGCTTCATACGGTTATAAAAAACTTAAAGAAGATGAAAAAGAGATATTTTTTATGGCACAGAGTAGACTGAACTCTGTGGAACTACTTGTTATAGGTGGTGATAGAGAGGCAGCTATTAAAAAGCAATGTGTAATGCATGCAAAAAAGTCGCCTATAGAAGAGTACTTTATAGATCTACTAAAGCAAAAAAATGTCTCAAGTCTTGAAAAATTCATAGGGACTTTAGAAGACGTTTTTAGAGGGGAGCCTCTTTTTTATAAGGAGTATTTTAAAGCAATACTTGAGTGTGCTTCACTATACTATAAAGGAGAAGGTGTAGAAGAAAATACTCTTAAAGCTAGAGAGCTCTACAAGAAAGCATCAAATTGCAACATTAACTATTTTTTCGAAGTTCAATCATTTAAAGACTACAAAGATGTTTTAGCTACTTATTTTTATATGTCTCTAAAAGGTGAAGGCGGTGATATAGACTTTAGTGAAGCATCTGAGAGTCTTAAAAAGTTTTATAATTTACTTCGTAAAGTAAATACTCTTTCATTGTATAGGCGAGAATTGAAAGAGCTAGGTTTTGAACAAGTATATACTACAATGAACCAGAATTATGAAGAAGCTCGTCGCATACATAGCGAGGCAAGTAGTGACAATGATGACAGTTTAGGTTTTACTTTAGCTGAAACGATGGAAAGTATAAATGTATTGCAGCAGCAGCTAGATAATAGAGATGATCCTTCAAGCAGTAATACGGAGACATCTCAGTAAAAAAATTGGTGGTATTAAAATAAGCGGGGGATTTTTTTTATACACATACACTTCTTAATTAAATTTAAATAATAAAGGTTTAATGTCTTGGTCCCAAAAATAATTTATAGATTAGGAAGGTGAAGATGTTACCCATAAACATAAATCAAGCATATAAACAAGTAGTAAGCCAGGAAAATTTAGCTAAAGTTGCTGACTCAGTAAAGGGAAGATATAGAGACTTAACAAAAGCGGCTAAAACAAATAGAGTTTTAGGTATTGCTATAGTAGTAGTTGTAGGTCTTGCTACATCAGTAACTACTGCATTCGCAATAAATGCTTTTAAAATGCTTACTAGTAAAGCCATTTCTAAAAGTAAGTCAAGAGAGTCCGTGATTAAAGCTATCTATGACCAAGCAGTAAAGTTTGAGGAATCAGGGAATTTAGTAGAGGCTCAAAAAAAATATCAAGAAGCTGCATGTTTTAGAAGCGACCTCTCTACAGAGAAATTAAGAGAAATGTTTATTATATCAAATTATAAGTTTGCACAACTAGCAGATAGGCCAGATACATTTCTTCAAAGCCCCGTACATTCAAGAATATTCTATGCAAAAGTTGCAGATTTGGATGCTAGCTCTATTCCAAGTAGCTGTTTGGAAGCTTATAAGGACAGTTTATCAAAACAGATAGATTACTATAAAACTACTGGAAATACCAGGCTATTACAAGAGTGCGAAGGCAAACTTAGTAAGCTTAGTTAAGGGAAGTTGTTATTAAGAAACTAATACAAACAGGCTTACTAATTTAGGTGATAACTATATTTAAACAAAGGTTCTAAATGTCCATTTATTCTATTCAGTTAAAAAGGTTACAAATTGCGGGAGAACAATATATCCCTAAAGTGATCAAGAAGAATAAATCTATCACAGTAGCTATAGCTGTATTAGCTTCTTTAGGTATTTTATACTTAAATCGAGGCTTTTTCTCTCCTAAGCCACCACCTGTTTCTACTGCAGGAAAAGGTCAAGATCCTCTTAGCTCTACTTCTTTTTCTAGTTTATCCGATTTAGATTCAAGAGGTGAAAATAACTCGTCTCCAGTGGAACCACAAGATGTGAATGCGAGATTTTTTGAGAGCGGGAGGGGACTAATAGATTCTCCCCCTAATCTTTTACGTGCTAGAGCTCATCCTGATTCAATTACTAGGGTACTAACTGAGATTAACAAAGGTGTAGCTTCTTATAGCCCACCCAGCACATCTACTCCATTAGCAAATGTTGATTCAAGCTCTAGTAGTAACTCTATTGAAGCAGAGCATAACTTAGCAGTAGAGCTGTTTGAACAAAATAGGGTTGCAGAGGCAATAGAAAAATTTGAATCTATTGCTTCAAAGCCATGGAGTTCAATAGCTATAGGGGAAAGGGCACTATATATAAATTCACTGTATACACTTGCTGATACCTATTACAGAAGTGATGAGTATAAAAATGTTGAAAGGTCTATTGAATTTTATAACAGGATATCTAGCTTTGATAAAGAAGCAATTCCTGAAGAGTCTATAGCCATTTATATAAAATCGCTTTCTTGTTCTATAGCTGCTTTTTTCGAAGACAAAACCCCATTTGACTCAACTTTAGTGCATGCTTATTTGAATACATTATGCGCCTTTGAAAAGTCTGAAATTCCACCAATTGTTTTGGGAGCATATCTAATATCTCTAAGCTATGCTCGCTTATTACTTCCTGATGAAATACGTGAAAATGACAGGGAGCTTATAGACTTTTTAATAAGGTGCCTTGGAAAAGTATCTATTTATAAATTAGATGAAATAGAGCCTTGTTACCAGTGTGTATATTCATACGCTATCTGTTTATGCCAGCCTTATTTCTAGTCAAATAGAGGACTACCAAAAGGCTGAAAAACCGCTTAGTCATTTTCATACTCTTTTAGATATTGATAAGAGTTTAATAACAAGTAAAGAGGTTGTTGAGTCTTATATTCTTGCCCTATTTACATTTGCTGATAATATCTTTTCTCATGGAGAAGAAATATCAGGCAAACTTTCGCCACTTATTTTTAACATCTATACAAAAATAGCTTCTTTTGAGGCAGATGAAATCCCTAATGATATTTTAGACTGTTATTATAAAAGCTTACTAAATATTTCAGTCATGTCCTTAGAAGGAAGAGGGTGCACAAAAAATCTAGGGCGAGCTAGGTATTACTTTACGGTTCTAACGAGTCTAGATAGCTCAATATACACCTCTTCTAGTAGCAGTCTTGGAAGGGCTATTGAATTTTGTGTGCTTCAAGCTAACAGAAACCTTAGAAGCTTAGATTCAGCTAACAAAAAGCTTGAGGAAGTCTATCCTCAATCTCCTATTTCACCTGAGAAGGGTTCTAACTAAGGTAATTATTAGTTTAATAATTTATTATTTCTTAATAAATAGACGTATAATATTTACTTAATTAATAGTAAAAA
>JAACFD010000211.1 GCA_009937555.1 Chlamydiales bacterium
AATGAATTTTATTTGGATCCAAACTTTTGTGACTGTAGTAGATGAGGGGTGCTTTGCTCAAGCAGCCCGAAAGCATAAGATATCTCCAGCAGCTGTAAGTAAGCAAGTCGCCAATTTAGAGGCTGCTGTTGGAGTGCCCCTTCTCAAGCGTAGTACTCGTAGCTTAACTCTGACGGAATCAGGCCAGCTATTCTATAAACAGGGACTGCGTGTCCTAGAAGAGGTTAGAGAAGCTCAATCACTAGCTTTAGAAATGCGTGAAGAACCCTACGGCACGCTCAGAATTTTTAGCGGAAGCCATTTCGCAAGACAATACATTGTCCCAGCAATAGCTGATTTTACTAAGCTCTACCCTAAGTTGACCCTAGATCTCCACCTTCAAGAGCGCATGCCCGACCTAGAAAAAGAGAAGGTCGATGTTCTTATCGGGATGAGCGTGTCAGCTTCAGGAGATGTAATGCAAAAACGCATTTTAACTACTCGCTATGTTTACTGTGCGTCTCCAGAATACTTCGAAAAAAATGGAATGGTGAGTACCCCTGATCAATTAACAAAGCTCCACTATATCACACACAGCATGCGCCAACCCGATAATATACTCGAATTTCCCGAAGGGAAAAGACTTCATATCAACCCTACAATTTACGTTAATGATGCTGAAGCAATGCGAAAAATGGCTAAGGATGGTTTAGGGATAATCAAAGTGCACGACTATGTGGTCGCAAAAGACCTAGAAGACGGAAGTTTAGTACAATGCTTAGAAGGGTATACAAAAGAAAGTATCCCTATATGGGTTGCCTATCGTAGACAAAAACACGTTGCTCCCAAAGTACGCCACTTTATCGATTATATGACCGAGCTTTGCAAGTAAATTGAAGTTTTCTAAATTTTGTCATAATAGCTGCAGATGAAGACTTATCTGCCCCTTTAGATATCTATACACACTAGTTTAGCTTTGCTGCTTTTACCAAAAAGGTGCTTCTATTTCTTTTTTGAAACTAAGAAAGTCACTCAGGTGCCCAGATAGCTTGCATTCACTCGCTTTAAACTTAGGAAATTATTTTAGCTAGACCCTTTATAAATTGACATAATATTCTAATTTAGACAAAGTTGTTACCTTTAAAGAATAAATAAGGCATCGACCTATGAAATCTGAACTTAAAAAAGCGACCCCAATGGCTGAAGCTTTTGTCCGCCTGTTGCACCCTTTTGCGGAAGTAGTCATCCATGACTTAGAAAAAGATGAGATTGCAGCAATATATAACCCATTTTCTAAGAGGGCAGTAGGTGATCGTTCATTCCTTGAACGCTGGGATTTTACTATTGACCCCAAAGATAATGTTATAGGGCCTTATGAAAAAACAAATTATGATGGGCGTAAGTTAAAGTCTATTAGCATTGTGCTTCGTGATGATAAAGGAAAGGCTCAAGGTTTTTTGTGCGTGAATATTGATATCTCTGTTTTTGAAAGCTATCAACATACCCTTTCTTTATTTCTAAAAAACGAGACTGAAACTCTTCCAAGTAAAACTAAAAAACTTTTCAAGGATGACTTGTACGAACAAATCAACCTATATGTCCAAGACTATTGCCAAAAGCACTTGCTAAGCCTAAGCAATCTCTCAAGAAAAGATAAGCAAGCTATAGTTCAAAAGCTCAAACAAAGCGGTGCTTTTGATGGAAAGAACGCTACTAACTATATTGCTAGGATACTTTCTGTAAGCCGTGCAACTATTTATAATTACCTAAATGATAATGAATAAGGAAAGGCTTATGAAATTTTGGCAAGTAGACTCATTTACAGATAGGCCTTTTAGTGGAAACCCTGCTGCAGTCTTTGTTTTAGATACCCCACTAGATGATCAATTAATGCAAGATATAACTAGTGAAATGAACCTTTCTGAGACTGCTTTTATACTTAACCGTGAAGGTAAAAATCCCCTGCTACGCTGGTTTACTCCAATGTTTGAAATTGACTTATGCGGGCATGCCACTCTTGCTGCAGCTCATATTTACATGACTAATATTTACCCAGAATTAAAAGAAGTTACTTTTGACACAAAATTTGTAGGCTCCTTAAAGGTCATAAAGAATAACGACTCTTACACTATGGACTTCCCCTCCCGATTAGGAGAAAAAGTAAATTTAGAAGATATCCCCCCTTTTGTTTTTGATGCGTTATCAACAGTAAAACCTATAGAGGCCTACCAATCACGAGATTTAATGTTAGTCTATGAAAACGAACAAACTGTTCGTGAGATGAAGCCCAATTTTAGCGCTCTTCTAGACTACAAAAATTTTATCATTGTTACTGCAAAAACTAGTGGAAAGTTTGATTTTATATCTCGTTTTTTCTGTGCTGATGATGGTATTACTGAGGATCCTGTCACTGGATCAGCACACTGCACACTCGCTCCCTACTGGGCAATGAAAAAATCTAAGTCAAAACTTAATGCTTACCAAGCCTCTAAAAGAGGCGGAGAGCTACTTTTAGAAATGCAAAAAGATAGGCTATACATAACAGGAAAAGCAATCACTGTACTAGAAGGCTTGATGGCAAATCTCACAACTTTGCAATCCTAACTATTAAATCACTCATGACTGCCAAAGTACTTTTTAGGTACTATGCACGCAGATATTATCACTTAAATTACTTAGGATAGAACTTCGCTTCTCTTCACCTTTAAAACAATCAAAAGCCTATCAGTTTCTGTTGGTTTTTTTTTATTTTTAGGTCTCACCTTGCCCCATCCTTTTACTAATATAGCCTGTAATTTTTTTAAGGCTACAGTACTTGCTAGCAGCGTCCTCTGAAATTTCTGACATGCTCTTATATAACTCCTCAGAAATCTCCTCTGGACTGTTTTTCTCATTATATTTCGTCCATACTAGATCTTTAAACTCCCTATGAAGAGCTTTAACCCTTATGTGCACATCGGACTCTTTATCCTTATATTCTTGACCTTCTCTCTCAGGATAAGCTTCTGCTAGACTGTGTATAATATTGATATCAGAGCTATTTAACTCCATTAAGAACCTCCTAATAAATTTAACCTTTTCTAATCTTTTAGATATCCCTTACGCGCTGATTAATTCAAGAAAATATTGGAAGCTTGCTTTTGTACTGCTACTGCAACATACCCAAACTGTTAAGTAAGTAACATATAAAAGTTATTAGAGGAATAAGCAAAGCTGTTCTAATAATAAAAAGCGCAATAAGGTGATAAAAGCGAACTGGCAATTCTCTAAACATAGTCAATATCATCGGGCCTACAGATGAAAAAAAGATTAGTTGAGAGATACTAAGTATAGCGATAAAAAACTTTGTCTCTACACTAGCACTTTGTACCATTAGAACAGGAACAAACATTTCTGAAATGCCAGCTACGGCTGCTGCAGAGATAAGCTCTGCATCTACAGGATGCAAGATCTTCACTAAAGGAATAAGAGGTTTAGAAAGAAGCTGAAAAAATGAGCTATGATGCACTAGCAATAAAGAAAGAGTCCCTATAATGAGGATATTACCCAAGATGGATATACTAAGAAAAAAACCATCTTTTGCTCCTAAAAGAACTGAAGTTTTTAGGCTCGGAGCTTTAGCAGCTTTTTCTACAGCAGCCCTAAACGCTGCTTTGAAACCTGATTTTTCTTTTATAATTCCTTCGTCGCTTATATTTTTTGCATAAGTATCCGGGAAATAAGATAAAGGCCAAACCCTAACT
>JAACFD010000212.1 GCA_009937555.1 Chlamydiales bacterium
CTTCTTTAGCTCTAATTTTGAATTACTTTTTAGCATAAAGTTATTTACTCCTAATAATTTTTTGGCAAGTACCCTCAGCTCTTTCTAGGGGATATATTAAAGTGTCAGGTAGCGTTAATGTTCCAGGGTTAAGGACCGTATTACAGCCAACTTGTGTTCTATCACCCATAATAGCTCCTAACTTTCTTCTCCCAGAGTCAATCTTAGAGCCCCTCCAGTTAACAAGGACATTCTCTCTTTTTAGCTTTAGGTTTGCAATCTTGACTCCCGCTCCCAAGTTAACATGATTACCCAAGATACTATCACCAACATATGCAAAATGAGCAGCCTGAGCCTTCTGGAGAAGAATTGAGTTTTTAACCTCGCTGCAGTGTCCAATAACAGCTTTAGGTGAAATGAATACATTTTCTCTGACATATGCACCATGTCTGATTTCAGCACCATCACCAATCCAACAAGGACCCTTAATAAATGCTGTAGGTTCAATTTTAACATTTTTTCCAATATATACAGAGCTTGGGTTCTCAATATACGCTGATGGAGGAATAAAGCTATTTATTTGACCATCTGCTAAGTTGACCAGGAAAGACTCAAGAGAACTGATAACTGAGAAGATAGAATCACTACTAAATAGATCATTTAGTTCTTCAGTCCAGCTGTCAAAAAAAGTAGAGGGAGTCAAACCTCTTTCATAAGTTTTCAATGTATCCATAACTTAATATTTATATATATATTTAAACTTTTCTTCTTCTTCTATTTTTGTGGGAAAGTTTATTACTAAGCTTATTTATTGCCTATCTTATAAGTTATTAACAATTTTCCATAAGCTAAATCACTAATCACATACAGCTTAATAAATGAGCTGAAAAGCAAAGAAGTTAGTTGTAGTTGTTCAAAAAAAATGTTCACAGCTTGTTGACAAAGCATTTTTTAAAAGTGCTTATAAACAGAATAGAAGAAATGAAAAAACTGTAAACAAGAAACTGTAAACAAATTGACAGGTTATGAACAAGATTTCCACATGAAAAGAATCTGGGAGAGAGGATTTGAACCTCCGACCTCTTGCACCCCATGCAAGCGCGCTAGCCAAGCTGCGCCACACCCAGATTATAAGAAAATAAAATGATTATGATACTAAAAATTTGCAACTTAGTGTAAAGTCTCTAATGCATTATCGTCAAATATAAAATATGAGGGATCAATGACGGTTTTAAGAGATCTATTCATGTCGCTAGATACTTCATGGCAGCAACTTTTTAAAGAAGAGTTAACGTCTGATTACCTAAAAGAATTGAGCTCGTTTCTTGAGACTGAGCAAAAAAGTGAAGCTGATATTTTCCCTCAAAAGTCATCTATCTTTAATGCTTTTAATTTGACTCCTTTACAAAATGTAAAAGTTGTAATCCTAGGGCAGGACCCCTACCATGGCACTGGTCAAGCTCATGGACTTAGCTTTAGTGTTCCAAAGGGTATAAATATTCCCCCTTCCCTTAGAAATATTTACAAAGAGATCTCAAGTGACTTAGGTTTATCTATTCCAACACACGGTAACTTAGTTAGTTGGGCAAATCAGGGAGTTTTACTCCTAAATGCCACTTTAACTGTGCGTAAAAAGCAACCTAAGTCACACTATGGGAAAGGTTGGGAAAAACTAACGGACTTTGTGATAGCTTCTTTAGCTAAAAGTTCACAGCCTGTGGCATTTTTACTTTGGGGCAAGTCTGCTGCAGAGAAAGAAGAGCTGATATTAAAAGAAGGTGAGCAACCTTACCTTATTTTGAAAGCTCCTCACCCTTCTCCTTATTCAGCGCATAGTGGTTTTTTAGGTTGTAAGCATTTTTCTACAGCTAACAAGTGGCTTAAAAATAACCAAATAGACCCTATTAACTGGGAAATCACCTAACTTTTTACTAATTTTTTCTAACTTGGCATTCCCTTTGCTTAATTAGTGGCAAAAAGGAGAGTGCGATGTTTTTAAGTAAATTAGGAAATAAAAATTTTACATTAGTATCTAAGTTACTGGACTTGCAAGCTAAGTCCCAGAAAGTAATATCTCAGAATATTGCTAATGTTAATACCCCTAACTACAAAAGACGAGAGTTTAAGTTTGACAAGGCTTTGCATGAGGCCTTGGGAAAAGGAAATGCTTATGCATATAGGGATGTTACAGGTTGGTTAGATAGACCAAATACAACTCCTGTTAGAAATAATGGTAATAATGTGGATGTTGAATTGGAAATGGTAAATATGAAAGAAACAGAAATGCTCTATGAGATTTACTCTCAGGTATATAACAAAAAATCGTCTTTAGTTAAGAAAGCTATAAATGGAGGAGCATAATCATGACACCTTTCCATGGACTATTTAGATCAGCAAGAATTTCCGGTTCAGCTCTTAAAGCTAACCGAAACTGGATGAATGTTATTTCTAATAACTTAGCAAATGAAAATACCTTATCTGTAGGAAAAAAGGATAAGGAGGGGAACTTTGTTCCTTATTCTCGTCAAGTTCCTGTATTTCAAAAAATATTGTCAGAAAACTTACGATCCAATAAGGTCAATAACGATGTAAAAAACGGTGTAAAAGTATCTGAAATTTTTGAAGCTAAGGGTGAAGTAAAGAAAATTTATGACCCTAGTCACCCAGCGGCTAGACGCCCAGGGACAAAAGATGCAGGTTATGTGTATTATCCAGATATTAACCTAGCTAAAGAAATGGCAGATATGAAAGTAGCAGCAGCCTCTTACGAAGCAAACGTTTTAGCTATGTCTACTTCAAACAAGCTGCTTAAACTAGCACTAAATATTGGTAGGAGAGTTTAACCATGTCTAGACCAGAACCTAGTTTTGAACCTTTAACCGACGTTTCACTAACTGAGAAAGGTTTGGCTAGACCTAATCTAGCCTTTGTAAAAAATTCTGCTTTGCAGATACATATTCCTATTCCTGAAGAGGTTCAAAACCTAGATGAGAAGTATACCTTTAGGAATATTATGAGGAGGTATTTAGAGGAGGTCAACACCCTACAACACGATGCTGACTCACAGGTACAGAAACTTGCAGCAGGAGAGGTGGAGAACTTACATGAAGTTACCCTTGCTATGGATGAGGCAGAAGTTGCCTTTGACATGATGATGCAAATTAGAAATAAACTGGTCGAAGGTTACAAAGAAATTATGCGTATGCAGGTTTAGTAGCAAGAAGCCCTCTTTCTAGATCGTCTATACTTTATTTTGCTATAAAGGTAGCAAAGTTCGTAGACAATAATTAAAGGGATCGCAAAAGCAAGCTGGCTGATCACATCAGGCGGGGTAAACAAAGCCCCTATTATAAGAGAGAAAATAGCAAAGTGCTTTCTCTTTTTTCTAAGTTTTTCAGGGTTGATTTTTCCAAAATGCACAAACAGAAACATAAATAAAACAAGCTCTAAAAAAACAGCACACCCCATTGTTACATAAATTCCTAGGTCGAGATAGTAGCTTAGGCTCCATATATTTTCACCAAAAGGGGTATTAATTTCCCTTAGTGTAGTAATAGCAATAGGAAGGCAAAATGATTTGCCTAGGTATATGCCTGTTACTAAGTTAAAGCAAGAGAAGAAAAAAATAGGAAAGAAAGCTTTACTTATCTTTTGGCTTAGTGCTGGTGCGATAAAGTTGAATAATACAAATAAACAAAAAGGTGTAGATAGGGTAAGACCAGATAGCAGCCCTATTT
>JAACFD010000213.1 GCA_009937555.1 Chlamydiales bacterium
CTTCTAAAAAATCATCTTTTTCTTCTCTGCTAAGTGATAAAGTGTTTAATGCGCTTTTATATTTTTCATAGAACGCTTGTCTAAAGGGCTCTTCCGTTAAAGGACCAAATTCATAGAAGTGTGTAAGATTTTTCCAAAAAGGGCTCTCTGAAGCTAGAAATCGCTCTCGTGTGCGTTTACCACCTACTAAAGCTGCTAGTTGCAAATTAAAAGAATAAGCTAAAAGTTCATGGGGCTTTAGAAGCTCCACTTTATCTAAAGTCTCTTTCATTTTCTCAGATAGGTAAGGGGATTCTAGTCTAAGCTCCTTTGCTATAAATGATAAATCTTGCTGAAGAGCACTCCCTCTCCTGAGATATTCACTGCCCTCCAGATCTAGCGTAAATTTTTTAAGGATTTCAAAGTGCTTTTTCTGCTTTTCTACTTGCTCTTCTACTTTCCTAAAAAGCGGCTGGAGGTGTGATAAGTATCTATAATAGGCTTTTTTTGATTCAATACTATCCATATGATTAAAGACCTGAGCTCTCATTTTTGAAACCATTTCATGGTGGAGTTTCCCTGTATGTGTTGCCCAAGTCTTAGTAAAGGAATTTATAGTGACAGATCGCTGGTTGTGACTTTTTTCTTCATGTAGCTCTTCACTGGCACTTGTTATGTTTTTATCTATCAATAATAGTTCACTCATCTCCATTTCCACCTTTGTTTTGTTTAAATATATGGTAATTAGTGTATTATCCAGGATCTCTTATTGAGTATATCAGTTAAATAGTCAAAGTTTTTTTTATCTAGCCAGGAAGCAGCTGCTTTTAATTGCTAATAACCTGAATTTAATAGCAAATTATGGCGCTTTTAATTAAGATGGGCGTGTCTTTTAAGAAAAAGGTTTTGATATATCTTCGTATCCTATCTAAATTCTTGTTAGACAAGAGTATAAATGTTATTTTTTTGAGAGGTGTCTGAGTTTAACTTTACTCTAAAACTCAGCACAAAAGTTTTTATAGGAGGCCAATCATGGCAAAAAAGCTGTATGTAGGTAATTTATCACACGGAATCGATGACAGTGGATTACAAGATATTTTCGAACCCCACGGCGGCGTAGTTTCTGCTAAAGTAATTATGGATAGAGACACTGGACGTTCAAAGGGCTTTGGCTTTGTTGAAATGGAAACAGAAGAAGAAGCTCAGTCTGCAATTGAAGCACTACACAGCAAAGAAGTAGAAGGTAGAGCTTTAACAGTTAATGTAGCTAGACCTAAGACTCCTAACCGTGGAAGAGGAAACTTTTCTGGCGGTGGCGGCGGTTACAATAACAATAACCGTGGCGGTCCTAGAAGATCTTCTAACAGACATTCTAGCGAAGCTGGACAAAGCTACTAGTCTATAAGACACAACTTAGTTGTTTTATAAACTCTAGTTAATTTCTATAAACAAGCTTGCTTATTGTTTTTTAAGCAAGCTTGTTTTATTTTTATAGCTCCAATAAGCAAAATGGGAGCTGAAAAATGAAAGAACTTCCTCACTTATTCAAGAACAATGCTGAGTGGGCAGAAGACTGCTTAGCTAAAGACCCAGATTACTTTAAAAAACTTTCAGCTGGGCAGGAACCTAAGTATCTATGGATTGGCTGTGCTGATAGCCGAGTACCTTCTAACAGCCTACTAGGACTTGAGTCTGGCGAAATATTTGTACATAGAAATATTGCTAACCTCTGCATCCATACAGACTTTAGTTTTTTATCTGTACTAGAGTTTGCTGTTAACAAACTTCAAATTGAACATGTTATAGTATGTGGTCATTATGGCTGTGCAGGTGTAAAGGCTGCACTTGGCAGTGAAGAGCTAGGGATGGTTGATAACTGGCTAAGAAATATTAGAGATGTAAGCGCTAAGTATAAAGATCAACTTGATAAGCTTATAACGGAAGAAGAAAAATTTAGGGCGTTAGTTGAGTTAAACGTGAAAGAGCAGGTGAAGAATATTTGCCATACTTCAATTGTGCAAAAAGCATGGAAGTCAAAACAACACCTTTGTGTTCATGGCTGGGTCTATGATATAGAAAATGGACGATTAAAAGACCTAGAGCATACATTCTCTGAGCTTGATCAAGTTGATTTTCCCTATCGTTTAAGCTAGTTTTTTCTAGTTTTAGAAGACTTTCTTTTTTTAAGAATTCACTAAGTTTACCATGGGGCTTGCTTTATGAATTATCTATACTATAGAGAGTTATACCTCTCTTCACATAATAATCTTAGGCAGGCTCTTGATGAAACTATTGAAGAGCTTAGAGTACCTAGCTCAGTACTTGAAAACTTGCTATTGCTTCCTTTACAAGGAGGTTTTACTTCCTCACAGGTATATCAATTTCAAGTTGAATCTAAAAGCTACGCCTTAAAAGTACTTGACCCAAAGAGAATAGCTACACCTGAAATTAAGAAAGAAAATCGCTATAATGAGCTTGTAGCTCATAAGAAAGCTAGTGATTTGAAGATTTCTCCTAGATATATTTTTTCAGACTCTAAAGCTTTAATCTTACTTATGGACTATATTGAAGGAGAAAGCTTAAAGCGGAAAGATTTAGAGCAGCCTTGTATACTTGAGCAGTTAGCTATTTCTCTAAGGCTTTTTCATCAAAGCGAGCTAGAGCTTCCCTACCAAAGGTCTATTTATTCTAGAGCTAAAAAGCATTATGAACGTGGAAAGACAAAAGGTATTGCTCTTCCTTCAGGTTTTAAAGGGGAGTATGAGGAGTTTATCTTAAGAGAAAATGAGAGAGTAGTTGATAAAGTTCCTTGTCACGCTGACCTGCACCTTTCAAATATAATATTATTCAAAGGTAAGCTTTACTTTATCGACTGGGCTACAGCAACTCTAGATGATCCCTATAGAGATCTTGCCTATACAGCTCTACTAGCTGCAATGAGTGCGGAGCAAGTACAGTTTTTTTTATCTACTTATTACGGTAGAGAAGTAAGGAGTACTGAGTATGAAAGACTTAACCGTTCTCAGCTATATCATTGCTTATTAACAGCAATTATATGGTTTGATTTTTCAGAGAGTGAAGATGACAAAGAATTGGCTATAGAGAATAGAGAAACAAGACTTGACCAGCTTCTAGAGAGAAATGATTTTAAAAGCGCTATAAGCTACCTTCAAGATGAGGAGTCTGTTAACCCTGCAGGAGGGGAAACAGAGAAAATAAAGCTATATGCACTAGCTTTTTATAAAGAGTATCTAAAAAGAAAGAGTCAGTTACTGGCCTAGTATTAACATCTAACAAGGGAAGCATCTAATGACTTTTGAACTACACCCTAATTTTTCAAATAAAATTTTCATAGCAGATTTAAAGCTGTGTAGAGTGCTAATGGAAGATGCCAAGGACTATCCTTGGATTTTCTTAATTCCTATGAGATCAAATATACGCCTTATTAGTGAGCTTTCTAGTGATGATCAAATTCAGCTTTTACACGAAATGACCCTATCCCAGGATATCTTAAAGAGACACTTTAACCCTGATCATATTAATGTTGCTGCTATAGGGAATATGACTCCTCAGCTACACATTCATATCATTGGGCGCTATGAGAAAGATCCTGCTTGGCCAGGAGTAGTCTGGGATAAAGCAATAAAACCTTATCCTGTAGATCAAAAAAATGATTTAACACAAAAGCTCAAGACTTCTTTTGCTAGA
>JAACFD010000214.1 GCA_009937555.1 Chlamydiales bacterium
CCGTATAGTTCTGTAACTTGTGATGCTGAAAGTGCGCTAATAAAAAAGGAAGTCCAAGAAAAAATTAAAACAATCTTAGGTAGCTATTTTAAGAGAAATAAAGGGGCTTTAGACAGAGGAATTACGATAGAAAAAGATATTGAAGAGCTGTCGGGCATTACTAGTATTGAGACAAAAATTTGGGGAGCTTTATGCCCAAGTTTTAGTGGTGATGTTGAAAAATTAGCTGAAAGTGATAGGGATACTCTTCTGCTTCTACTTGAAAAATTTAGATCACAAGGGTCAGAAGGAGTAACAGGTGCCTTAATAGATAAGCTGACAGGTCTTGTTAATGATGCCTTTGAAATGCAATCAGCAGAAGGGTATGAACCTTATCCAAGTCCTTCTGAATTTTCCGGAAAAATACAAGCCATTTTTGAAGTGATTAAAAAAGAAAGTGCGGAAAGTAATTCGAAATTAGAAGATGATCTATCAGGTAAAGCTAATATTTCCTCTTTACTAGCAGTTTTATCTAAAGGCTGCATTAGAGCGTCCCTGCAAGCATATGGATCTAGGTTGCAAGCTTTATCAGAAGCCAGCAGTGCAGACCTGTCATCAGGCGAAGAAAGAGAGAAAGTCAATATTAAGCATATATCGAACGAAGCAGCACCTTTTGAAGAAACTGTAAAAGATTTACTTGCGGTTATTGATTCAGATAGCTCCTATGACAAGGTGAGTGTTCCAGAGGCGTTTTTGCGTAAAAAAGATGCTTTTAGAGTGGTTTTAAATAAAGAAATTGAATCACTAGCACAGAAATTCTTAGCTACTCTTAACGAAGGGGAACAAGAGGGACATTCCGTCATTAGAAACTATACTACAGTAACTGGGCTTATTGGTAAAACCGATGAAGAACTACTTGATGCTTTAGATCAAAATTATACCGTTCAGGAAGAAGAGAATATTGATGAAAGTGTCCAAAAGGTTAGAAATCTAAGAGCACTTCACTTAAGAGTTTCTTTAGAATCGGGGGAAGAGAAGCGTGTAATTGAGTTATTGGATGATATTAAATTTGCGCTTTCTAGTACTATAGATAGCCTAAATAGAGATGATTATAAAGGTGTTAATGACTCTTTAGATATAGCTTTGGGACATATAGAAAAGTTGCAAGGCCTTAGAGATAAAGATGGAGAAATAATTGCTAGCTCTTTATTAAAACATGCTATTGCCCATACAAAATTTCTAAGTAATGATACAGCGCTTTTAACTCAAGCTCCAGAGCATGTATTATCTGGAATAGAGAGCGAAAATTCAATATTAGCTCACTTTTTAAATTTATATGCCCAACATAAAAGTAAACCTAAACGCTCACGTATTGGGGTGAATGTAGAAGCTGCTGATAAATTAATAAGTCTAGTAGATAAGCTTTATGGTATAGGATCCGTAAGTGAAGAGTCTTATGATATTATAACAAATGACCCTGTTCGCATGTTATCAAGGTCAATATCAGCTATTGGAGAAATGGGAGAGGGAAGGAATTCTTTAGATGAGGCTGATATCCCTGATGAGAGTACTAATATCGATAGACAATTAGGAATATATGCTCGTAAACTATCTATTCAAATACGTGATCTAAATAGGTATACAGGTGAAGGTAGGTCAATAGATAACTATTCTCTAGAAGAGCTAGAGGGATATTTAACAGGTCAGCTGCAGCAGATATATCAACAAGCAGAGCAAGTAAGTGCTTTGATGAGATATTACGAGAGTGATAAAGGAATATTTGAGCCGGTAGTGAGTAATATTTCAGTGGTTGTGAATGGTTTGAAGGAAATTCAAAATTTTATAGCTCTTATTAAAAGCGCTAGAGAAGAATCAGGGAAAATTCTTAAATCATATCAAAGATTTTCAAAGGGTGGATCAGGGGTTATATTATCTCACCTAAATGATGAAGTATTAACAATAACGGAATCGCTTAAGGAGATTCCCCGTCAAGTTAAGGAAAGTAATTATGTAGCATCTTATTTAAAAGAGAAATTAACTACTCTTTTATTTGGAGAATATTCAGATGGAACAGAGAACTTTTCTACGATACTGAAAGGGTTAGTAGAAAATGAGATTAATGCCAAAATCGTTGCTTCTGAGGAAGAGGGTTCACCCTGGTTTGATGCTAGAGGAGTTTCTTTAAGTTCAGATGCTTGTTGGAGAATTTTATCAGAGGTAAACAGAGAAGCTAATAGACTCGTAGAAGATATATTAGTTACTTATGGTGAAAGTAGAGCAAAAGGGATTTTCCATTTAGAAAAAGTTTATGAAGCGATTAATAGTGTTGTATCAAAGCATTATGAGCAAAAGGTAAGTAGCCTAGTGAGCCCAAGGCTTTCTCCAAGACACAGAGGGGAAGGTTCAGGAAAAGATTTAGTGAAAGTTATTAAAGAGCTTCAAAGTAGGATCGGATCTTTTGCTTTAACAGCTTCAGTGTCTCAAGATCCTGAAACGAAAGTTAAGTTTGATCAAGAACTTGATGAGTATATAAAAAACATTTCGAGAGCTTCCAAAACAAGCAAGTTAACATATTATTTTGAATATCATCGTCTTCGAAAAGGTTTCACTCAAATTCAAGAAAGCAATCTTAAAGAGCAGAAAGCTATTGAATATGCTAATGAAAAAAGTAAATCGATTGTAACAAGGGCAAAGGCAAAAATAACAGAAAATGCTGAAGGGAATAAACTAACACCTTTTGAAAATAAATTTGTAGATACAGCCTTAGCAGACAAGGAAGGAAGGGGGAAAGGTCTTTTAGCGTTCATTAAGACTAAAGAAGAGGCAAAATCTACAGCTAGCAGAAGTTCATCGAAACGCTCTAGAGGAAATAGAAGACATGCTCCAAAAGCAATATCAGTAAGCTATACTAAAGAAAAGTTACAAGAATATGTTAGAGAGTATTTTGTAGCAAACCTAGATAGTCTTGATTCTGAATTAGAAAAATACCAGAGAGAATTAACTATAAAATATAAAGAATCAGATTATGTAGAGGTATTATCATCAGATGATCCGGAGCTTGTTAGAATAGCAAGGGAAGAGTTAAAGAAAACTGGTGAAATGGGTGATTTGCAAAGATTTATTTTTGATAAAAAATTTACAGAAGTTTCTTTAGAATCGGGGGAAGAGGTAACGCCTGAAACTCTGGCAGAAAAAATTTATGCAAAAATGGAGACAGGGAAGGCTTTTCCTGCAACTAAAAGTTTATGGGATGAAATGTTCTTACCTGACTCAGAATTAATAAGTCTAATGAGAGAGGTAAGGTTTAGTGGCGGCAATGAGCAGTTAAGAGCAATTGAAGATAAGTGCATTGAAGCTAAAAAACGGCAACCCCAGCAAGTAAAGGGGAAAGGAAAGAAGAAAAAGTCTTCAAGAGCTCCAGAGAGCGGTGGCACTAATAAGGTTTATTATGCTCCAGTTAGCTTTGACCCTACAGGACCTTTTTCTGATAAGGTCCAAGAGGATTTTAATCTAGCATTAAGATTAAGAATGAAAAAGCACTTTGAGAAGTCTAAGGCAGATGAAAAGTTGAAACATTTACATAAGAAAATGCGTCGCAATCCTCAAGCTATGCGTCTTTTCTTGTCATCTTTAGTTTCTTTGATTGATTCTAAAGAAGATTTAAACTTTGCAATCACCTCAAATATAAT
>JAACFD010000215.1 GCA_009937555.1 Chlamydiales bacterium
CCCGAAGGTTAAGCTAGAGCAGAGTATTAAAGCCCAAGTTGCTTCAAAAATTCCATAAAATTTATAGATAATAAAAAAAACGACAAGAGGGATAAACTCAATTAACTGCTTCATATAAAGCCCTATCATTTACTTAATCGATAATTGCTAGCTTGCTGAAAAAAAAGTAGGTAAAAACTTTTTATAATAGCTACCTAAAAGCAATAGATACATTGTAAAAGAAGGCTAGATATACATAAATGAATTTTTTCTTTCTTAAAGCTCATAAAGCACTACTTTAATAGTGCTTTAAGCTTTATTGATTTACTGACTATTTTTATTTTTAATGCAAATATCTTCAACTAAATCACTTATAAATTCATCAATCACTTCTTTAGTGACATGTTGCATGACTACAGCATGAGCTAAAGGACCTAGAAAAGGGCAAGTGACAGTAGCTAAAAACCACTTTCTACAAACCTCGGGACTAGGCATAGTAAAATATACGGTATTTGAAAAACGATTTAAATGAGACTCAATACCATGGCGTTCAAGTTGTTTATTTAGATAAAAAGCATTGCCTAGCATGGTTTGTGACTCTTTAGCAAATAAATGCTTTTTAGTCTTAATAGCCCACCATAGAATTAAAGTATTGAGTGAGCTTCTTGAGCAAGGAATAGTGACATTATTAGAACTAATATACTCAATGTAGTCATTTTTTAAGGGGTCTAAAAATTCTTTTTTTGTCAGGAAAAAACCAAGAGGAATTGGTGAGCCAAAAAACTTATGTCCAGATACAGCAATTGAATGATAGGGGAATTTTTGGAAATCAATTTTTGGTGCCGCAGGATCATCTAAGAATGCCAAGTGACCACCGAATAAAGCAGCGTCAGCATGATAGAAGCTATGTTTAATTTTCTTTTTTTTAACAGCCTGATCAATCTTAATGATATCGTCTATAGCCCCTTTAAATGTAGTGCCCAAGCTAATAGAAAATAAAGCTGGTCTTGTTTCATCTAGCTTTTCTTCTAGGTCTTCATAGTTCATTTCTCCATTAGCAGTGCTGGCAACTACTTTAAGTTCTATATTTAGTATCTTGGCTAGACTTCTGATTGAGTAGTGAGCTTCTTCTGAGACATAAAGTATAGGTTCTCCATAAGCTTGTAGATGAGTTCTACCTAAATAGAGCCCTTGCTCATTGCCTAGTGTACCACCTGTAGTGGTATATCCCCATGCATTTTCTAGAGGGAGGTTATAGAAGCTTGAAAATTGGCTAATAAGTTCCCTTTCAAAGGGACGAGAGTTTAAGCCATAAGATGAGTTATCTTCTGGGTTACCTACATCGTTAAGTGGTATTTTTGATAAGCTAGACCCTTTCCACCATGTGAAAAAGGCGTCTAAATCAAAAGAACGGTTACATGGGTAACCAATAAAATGCTTACCCTTTGAATTTAAGTTGTTTTCAAAAGCTTGCAGTATAAGTAAAGCTTCGCTTGTTGCGAGGCTTTGCTCATTATCTTTGATGGGTTGAAAGTTCAACCCTTCCTGTGTAATACCCTCATTTGCAGCACACATAGCACACCCCTTTTAATGTGTCTTTGAGATTTACTAAGTATTCCCTGTTTTTGGCCCTGGTTTGAAAAATAAGATGCAAAAACGGTGCCATTTGCTGTGCAAAAGAAAAAAAACTAGAAATATTTGGAAAAATTATTTATTTTTAGTTTAGCAGGCGGAGGAGACCGGTAATGAACGTTGAAGGTAAAGAAGACCTCTCCCTTGAAGAGAGTTATATAAAAGCTGCATCCCATTCTTTCGTAGGGTCATACGACGAAGTAGAAGAAAAGAAGATAGATGCTGTATTAGAGAAAAGTTTAGGTTATTTTGCTTACCAGAGATTTAGGGAAGATGGAAAACTTAATGATCTTTTAAAGCAGAAAATTCTTCTTAACCAGATGAAAGCAAATGCATTAAAGGGTGTTTCTTGTAATGAGCATTATGTAAATGATAATGATACCAAGGGTTTTACTCCTCTTCACCTCGCAGCTTTGCAGGGTAAGTTACCCGCTTGCTGTGAGTTGCTTAAGTTGGATGCTGATCCCAATCAAGCAACTAAGTCAGGAATGACGCCTCTGCATATTGCTGTTTTTAAAAGAAATCGCCCTCTCATTTTACTATTACTCCATGCTGGCGCAGATATTTCTATAAAAGATGATAATGGATTTAACCCCTTACATTATGCTGTCTCTATTAACGATCTAGAATTGGTAGATTTTTTACTCAGACATGGGGCTAAAAAGGTAATTTCTGACATAGGCGGAGAATTTATAACTCCCTTATCCATTGCCAGTTTTAAAGGCCTTGGTAGAATGGAGGAGCTTTTAAAGAGAGAGGGGGCTGAAGAGAGCAAGTTTGAAGAGGTTTTTGAGAAGAAAATGCTAGCTCATGCTTGGGGACTAGGAGGGGTATCTCGAGTAGGGGATAAACTAGTAAATTTAGAAGGCTCATGGCCAGAGCTGACCTGCCTTGTTTTAGAATCTTCTTTAAGGAACTTCATTCTCAAGCTAAAAAGAGAGGAAAAAGTAGAGTATCTCTATCAAGGCATGCACTCTCAATACCAAGAAAGTTTTGCAGAGAAGTATGCAGAGATATATGAAAGGCTGTTATACAAAGTATCTCACAGCATGCGTAGTAAGCATAATGATAGCCACAAAGTTGCAGAGGACATTCTTTCAGGTAAAAGTATGATGATTCATACAGGCTGGGAAGGACACATGACAAGTGTTGTTTTTTGCAAAATTGGTGAGCAGTACTTTCTCATTAAATGTAATCGAGGAGCGGGTAGAAGCAGAGATGCAATTACCTTCTATAGCATTAAGAATACAGATGCTCAGAGTTTATCCTATGCTATTAATGCCTTAAGAAAAGAACGGAGAGAGTTTTTTACTAAAGAAATAGATGAAATTCTTGAGCTAAAACCATGCTTCTCAATCCCTCAAAAAGACCAAAAGGTAGGAAATTGCACCTGGGCAAACTTAAAAAGTGGAGTGCGAGCATTAATTGCAGTTGATTTACTACAAAAAGCAGTGGAGCGCTTTCCCAATATCATGCAAGACAGTAAACGCTTTTTAGAAAGAGAAAAAGATTACATCATTCAAAAATCAAGAAAAATATACAAGAGATGGTCAGTATCCATAAGGCAAGATCGTTTAGAACACTTTCTTAAGTATACTGAAAATAAAGAAGAGAGTGCTCTGTTACTCTACGAGGTATGGAAAAAGTCACAGAGCAAAGGGCTTAAAGAAAGTGTAGAAAATATTTTTGCTAAAAACAACTTTCAGCTTTCAAAAGCTGTGGCTAGTAAAAACCTCTTTCTTGCAGTAGAAAGTGGGGACCTTAGCCTAGTGAAAATGTATTTAGATTTTGGAGTAAATGTAAATCAGAGTAATGGAAATGCAGAAACAGCCCTTCACCTAGCCGCTTACTATGGCTACAAGGATTTGGTGGAATTTTTAATGGAGAAAGGAGCTAAGGTTGATACTAAAGACTATCAAGGGTCTACGCCTCTTCACCTTGCTGCTTACCAGGGTCATACATCTGTTATAAGTTCTTTATGCAGAGTTTCTTCAGATTAAAAATAGCTGCTTTTTTAAGAGCGGAAAATACAAGTTTATAAGCTTCAATA
>JAACFD010000216.1 GCA_009937555.1 Chlamydiales bacterium
TCTTTGTCCACTAAAAAGACGATCAGAAAGAAAGCCAGATAAAAGACTTCCTAGAAGCCCGCCCCAGTCAAAGAAGCTAACAGCCTGACCAGCTAAAACCTTAGATACGCTTTTTGTCTCTATAAGGTAGAAGCTACTCCACTGATAAACCCCTTGGCGAGCAATATAAACAAAGAAATAAGCAAATGATAAAATCCACACCCACTTATTACCTAAGACATATTTCACTAGTAGCTCTTTTGTCTTAAGAGAGCTTTTCTTATCTTTTTCACCTGCTTGACCTGAATAGTCATTTCTATATTTTTCAATAGTCGGTAATCCTAAAGAACGTGGAGTATCTCTTAGCCTGTCCACTAAAAATATAGAACCTATAAAAGCAATGGAAGCTGCAACAAACATGGTAACTTGCCAGCCAAAAGTAGCTGCAATCATTGGGCCTAACCACATAACAAGTCCAGCACCTACATTATGAGAAGTATTCCAGACTCCCCACCAAGTTCCTCTTTCAGACTTAGAGTACCAGTGCATTAATAAACGACTACAAGGAGGCCAGCCTGCAGCTTGAAACCAGCCGTTAAGAGACCAAAGAATAATCAGTAAAGTAATAGATGAGGTAAAAGGAAAAATAAAATTTAAGACCCCTGTAAGCAGAAGGCCAAAGGCCATAAAGTATCTAGGGTTGGAACGGTCAGCAATAATTCCAGACGTGAACTTACCTAGAGCATAAGAAATTGCCCAAAATGAGCCTAGTAAACCAACATATGTTTTATCAAAATTCAATTCAGCAACCCAAAAAGGTGCTACTGCTGTAAAGCTTTTACGAGTGAAGTAAAAGATCATATATCCAACAAACATTGAATAAAAAATACGCATTCTCCAATGCTTGAATTCTTTATCAACTCGTTCTTGATCTTGTAGCTCTTCTAAGTAAGGAGGAGCCTTGAATACTTTACTAAAAAAACCCACTCTTTAGCCTTTTTTTTGTGTCTATAGAAATTAATTGAGCTTAGAGTTTCTCAGCGGGTGAGAATTAAAAAAGCATAAAGCAAACTTTGATTGAAAGTCAATAGCAATCTCTACTGGCTAAGTATAGATTAAGTGAAAAAAAAGGAGTCAAACACAACTTACACAAAAACACATATTACACTTAAATTTAAAAACTTAAGGGATGTTTCGCATCTTAAAAAAATATTTTAATATAATAAGTTAATTTGCATTGAAATTTCTATAAGCTTTAGCATTTGACACTTCCCCCTTTACTGTGCTAGAAAATTCTATTTAAGTTTATTGTCTATTTATAGTAGATTTAAGAGTAAATTTGATGCCGATGCATCCTTATAATTAATATAAGAACCAAAGCTTAGTGTAATATGATCAAAGTTAATGTCTCTCTACCCGATCAAGAACCAATTTTTTATACATTTGAAGAAAATATTATTACGATAGGTTCTGCACCTGATCAAAGTATCATTTTAAATAGTGAAGACGAACTAATATTTCCAGAGCATTTGAAGATAATTAAAGAGCAGGATGGCTATTCCATACTGAACATTCAAGAAGATGCTACTACCATGCTTAATGGCCAAGGCTTTTCTCAGTCTCTTTTAAGTTCTGGTGATAAACTTACAATTGGCCCCATTACTGTATCATTTGAAGAAGTCTTATTAGATTCAGCTGATGTACCCCCTACTAAAGATTTATCCACAGAAGCAACTGATTCTGAAGATCTAACTGATGAGTTATTAGAAGCTGAAAAACTACTTGAGGAAGCTGAAGCAAGCCTACAAGATGAAGAAACTCAAGAGACACAAGAACAGGTGTCCCCTATTGAAGAAGAAGTTAGTTCTGCAGAAGCTGACTTAGAACAGCTTTTAGCCGATATTGACCTTAGCAAAGAAGACCTAGAAGACCTTCAAGATACTAGCTTAGAATCTGTCGAAGACCTTGATCTTGACTCAGATCTAACTCAAATTAAAGACCTCCTAAATGATGACGAACTTGCTGAGCTCAACTTAGAAAAAGAAACAGAGAAAACTTTTGAGAAAAAGGGTGATGCTCTAGGCCCTGATAGTGCAGAGCTTTCTGATGAAGAGCTAGAACGTATGCTACTGGAGATCCATGGCGACGAGCAAAGCAAAGAAGATTATGAAGGCTCTGAAACAGGCGCTTTATTAAGTAGCTTAAAAGAAGAAAAATCTGATGGAGATAGCGGCGACCAGGAACTAGAGATTGAATTTCTAGATGAAGTAGAACCAAATGCAGCAAAAGCTGAAGAAGATGTGTTGCCTCTAGTTGAAGCTACAGAGGAAAACAGCGACGAAGAGGAAGAAGAAGAAGAAGAGAGAGAAATTCCTTTAGGCAGCATACGAAAAACTTACGAAGAGTTTGGAGAGTACACAGAAGAGAAGGCTCAAGAAATTAGTCAGGCTTCTGAGAAAGAACAGGAAGATAAGTCTACATTAATTGCAATTAACAAAAAGCAGCTACTATCAGTTGTTGCAGTATACGTCATTACATTAAGTTTACTTGCACTTGGAGTATTTGCAACATACTCTAGTATAACAAGTAGCAACCAGTACTACACTCGCTTAGCAAGCAGAGGTTTAGCTGATTACGCTATGGCTCTTGCACACAATCAAGCTACACCAGAGAACTACAAAGTTTCAGATAGCCTACGCGCTGTATTACCCCCTCAGTATCTAAATAGCTCTGAAATTTATCATACAGGTAGTTTTAAAAGAGCCCCCTACACGCTTAAGGTTTTCCAAGATGATAATCGCACAAGCTTTCTTCTACTTGCTGAACCTAAAGCAGGTTTTTTACAGAACTTTCTACCAAAAGATAGTATCGTTATCGACTCTGAAAGCATGCTTATCCGCAAATCCAAGAAAGTCGCAGACTTAGCTGCTGTTTTATCTGCCGGTGAAAACAACTTAGGTCTAGTTGATCGCTCTGATCTAAGCGCTACTTTAGATGCTTATGCCTTAGTTCCTACTAAAGAGTTAGAGGAAGAAGATCTTGGTTTTGCCCCTCCCTCTGAACTTGCACAACTTTTCCCCAGCTCAGAGCTATACGTTTACAATAGCCCAAGATACTACAAATTTTCTCAGCTATTAGGCAAAAAGGTAACTGACTTTATATCTAATCAAGATGCTTTAGTTGCTTTTCAAGATCTATCTAAAAGCCTTTCTTCATTCAACAAGTTTAAAGGCTTTGTACTATATTACTCTACTCAAGAGAGAGAAGCTCAGGCGGCTTATAGCGTTTTAAAGTCCTTATATAGCAAAAGAGATTTTGCAGTAGGACACTTAATGTTTAACCCCGATTCAGGTACTGTAAAAGGGGCAAATATCCTTACAAAAGATGAAGTATCTCAAGAACAATGGCAGTCCGCAAAAGATATTGTTGCTCAGGTAAATACCATTAAAGAAGCAAAAATTGAAAAGCTCAAGAAAATAGGTCTTGATGCTAGCAGTAACCTAAAAGGCGGCTTAGACTTTAACTCTCACCCTGTGTATACCTCTGTATCAAAGGCTGTATCAGAACGAGAAGAGCACCTGGAAGAAGCTAGCACTGATATCTTAAACCTACTAAAGAAAAACAATAAAGCTGTTAGCTCTGATTTTGAAGAAGAAAATTTAGAGCT
>JAACFD010000217.1 GCA_009937555.1 Chlamydiales bacterium
TATTATTCCGGATTAGCTCAGTTGGTAGAGCAGTTGACTGTTAATCAATTTGTCACTGGTTCGAGTCCAGTATCCGGAGAGCTTCAAAAGCCCTTTCCTTTTAGGAAAAGGGCTTTTTTTTTGCCTATACTCTTTCGCTAGGCGAGCCTAATAGCAAGTTGGCATGTCCCGGATTTGCTAGAAATAGCGCAAAATAAGGCTGGTTCCTTAAACTTTCTTGAACTTCTGAGAAGCTTGTTTTAGCTCTTGTATATCCAGAAGAAGGCGGGTACTCCTGGATCCTAAGCTCTGCAGGGGGATAACACCCCGTTGAATCTTCTGCAGCTCGGTATATTGACACCTCTAAAAAAGGAAGATTAAAGATTCTTGATAAAATTTCTTGCTCTTGCGCACTTACTTGATTTGCCTCCCCAGATCTAATACTCGCTAAATGTTCTTCCACAGTCTGTGCTGACTGCCCTATATCATTAGCAAGGCGCAGTTTTTGCATAAATTCAAACTGACTAAGCGCTCCCGCAATAAGCTCTTCTTGAACGTCACTTATTGCGTCCTCATTTAATTCCTGAATTGCTTCTCGGAGAGCTTCTTCAGGAAATTCTATATGAAGTTTTCTACCAAAGTTTTCTTCTCCTTCAGTAATAGCTTTTTGCTTGGCTTTCAACTTATCTTGAGTACAAAGTATTAATGTATTAGCAAGAGAGGCACTAACCTTTTTCTCTCTACACTCTAGGCTAATAGCTGCTAAAAACATCTCTCTAACATACACATCATCAAACCTAGCTGCGCTTTTACTATTTAACTTAGTAAGCATCTGCTCGTACATTTCATTAACTAAAGCGTCAGCACCACCTGAAAAACCTCCAAAAGACTGAAAGTTTACAGGAGGCTTTCCAGACTCTAAACCCCAATCTCCTTCTTCATCTATAGCTCCTTCAATATAATCACAAACACTCAACCTCATAACTTTTGCAAGCTCATCCTGATAAGTTGAATTTTCAGCTACCAGCTCAAACAGTTTATTCTCTGAATCTAACAGTTTTGTAAGCTCATGATCATCTCCTAAATACCTACTTAGTTGAGCCCTTAGATTTCCTTTCAATTCAGGATTAACTCCCCTATCAATTATTTCTAAAACTCCCATAGCAAAACTTCTATATGCACACTGTCCATCTCCCCTTACAGCTAAGTGATAAGGAAAATGCTCTGCTATTTCATTATATTTTTGCTCTGTAGTTGTATATCTAGCTATTAGTGATCTTTCTTGACCTGTGATCGCAGCGCCAGATCTTCTTTCTGATGGGCTAGAATAGCTCTCTGTAAAAACATCCGGAAGCTTATTGAAACCTGGAATAGAAACCTCTCTAGCTGTACCTGCTTGCTTATCAGTAGCTGCACCTAACTTGACTCTTAAATTATTTAGTGATGATGCTATCGATGATCGATTTAGATAGAGACAGTAAATCCCCCCTAAAGCCAGTAGAGCGAGCCCTGTCAACACTTTATTTTCTCGAAATAATTTAGGAACATAACTGTTGCTAGGTTCTTGTGCTTTTCTTACATATGACACTGGTGAAATAGACATAAAGTTCCTCTGTTTAAAGCAAAATAAAAGGGCTGAAAAAATAATTATACAGAATTATAGAGGTTACTTATTAAGCTTTGGCTAAGAGATAAGGTTGTTTTCATTCCCCTCTATTAAGAACTAGTACTAGAGCTATTCCTGTTAGCACCTTATTTTGTTTAATAATCTCTGGTGTATACCTACAGACTGGTTGCTGCACAGATTTTATTACCGAAGACAGAGAAACTTTCATGCTTTACCTACAAAGTTCAAAAATTTATAAAGTAAGTCAAAATTGGCTTGGAGCATTGACTTTAAATTTAAGCTTTAAGCTATAGCTAAAGCTATTCTCGTTACCTACTATTGAGTACTAGATCTACTCTGATTTATTTTTTATTAGAGCAACTTCAAGCTCTTTCATTGCTCTCTGAATCTCTTCTTCTAGTTCTTTACGTGGATAAGAGGCTATTTTCTTAAAACATTTTTTAGCGCCCTCTATATCCACTTCTCCTCCATCTCCATTTTTCAACATAAGTGTTAGATTCAATAGAGCGATAACATACGTTTCTTTTGTTGATTCTGGTATTGAGTCTAAAGAGTAAGAAGCAAGCTGGAGGTAAAGCTGTCTTGCCTCCACCTTATTAGTACTTCCGCCCTTACCCCTTATACACATAAGGGCATAATTAAAAAGGGAAAAGATCCATAATTTTTTTTCATGCTCTTCTAACATATCATAAGAATAGTCTTTGATCTTTCCAAAATAAGTTCTAGCTGATACATCATCAACTACCCCTCCTCGTCCTTCCTTGCATAACATTGCATAGGTATACATAGCGTCAAACTTTCTACTTAACCCAGGCTTATATAAGTGGTAATTAACAGACATTCTATAGATATGCTTATAGAACTGAAAGATAGATAGGCTCTTACGTTTCTCTAAATAGAGATGAAAGTACTTTCTTGCTTCAGTGTAATTACCATCTTGGTAAAGTTCCTTAGCATAGTTTAACTGTTCTACAGGAGCCAATCTTTCAAATTTCTTCTCAGGTGACAACCAGAGCTCTCTTACATAAAGATCATAAATCCCTGATAAAGCGATTAAAGCGATTCCCGTCAGCACCTTATTTTGTTTAATAATCTCTGGCGTATACCTACAGATTGACTGCTGCACAGACTTTATAACCGAAGACGGAAAGATTTTCATGTTTTACCTACAAAGTTTAAAAATTTATAAAATAAGTCAAAACTGTCTTGGAACATTGACCTTAAATTTAAGCTTTAAGCTATAGCTAAAGCTATTCTCATTACCTACTATTGAGTACTAGTACTAGATTTGCTCTAGTTCACTTATATGAAAGCAGTTTTAAGCTCTTTCATTGCCTTTTGAACACTTTCTGGTAGATTATCACATGGATAATGGGCTATTTTCTCAAAACAATTTTTAGCGCCCTCTATATCCATTTCTCCTCCCTTCCCATCTTTCAACATCTGTGCGAGAGTAATCAAAGATACGATATACCTCAGTTTTACTGGCTCTGGTATTTCATCTAAGGAATAATTAGCAAGCTGGAGATAGTGCTCTCTAGCTCCTGCCATACTAACTTCTCCCGCATCTGGATCCATTAATAAAAATGCATACTCAACTAACGACATTAAATACATTTCTGTTAGTTCACTCGATAGATTTGCTAGGGGATTTTTAATAATTTCACCAAAATAAGCCCTAGCAGAAATTTTATCCTTATCTCCTCCCTTACCTAGATTACACATCATAGCAAATAGAAATTGAGCTGTAATATACTCTTTAGGACGTCTTTTTAATTGCTCATTTTTCAGAACAACAACAATAGCCTTCCTAGCTTCTACATCCTTCTTTTTGCCATAATCTTCACAGGCTTTAGCAACTCTATCTTGAATAGATACTGGAGCAGAGTTCTCTTTATAAAGATAATAGATACCAGCTAAAGCTATTAAAGCGATTCCTGTCAGCACCTTATTTCGTTTAATAATATCTGGTGTATACCTACAAATTGGCTGCTGTACAGATTTTATTGCCGAAGATAGAGAAACTTTCATATGTTACCT
>JAACFD010000218.1 GCA_009937555.1 Chlamydiales bacterium
GAGCGAATTAGGTTTCTAAAACAGCCTTAATGTGTTCGCAGTCTTTCTTTCCACAGGTACAGCCCATTGGCTTTTTTAGGTATACAAAGTATGCTTCTTTAGCATCAAGGGGGTTACACACTTTAAAAGTGCTATCACCAGACTCAACTATATCCCAGAGCTTGAACTTAAGTTCTTCGTCTTTAACAGGTTCATTTTCATCCAGTTCGTCTTCTTCCTCTTCGTGAATCGCTCGCACAATTTGACAGTAAAAACAGTTACAGTTTTTATCTGGAATTTCAGGAATTGAAAATTTATCATCAGCAAAAATTTTAGCAATACTCTTTACTTTTGATAAGAGTTCATCGGGTAAGTTAGGGGCGTTTTTCTGTAGAGGGTTATGCTGTATGCCTAGACCTAGGCCTTGTGCCGCATCTCCTCCAAGTTGGATAGGAATATCTAAAGTTTCTTTGGGAGAAGACATTAGCAACTTTGAGAGAAGTTCTTGAGCTGTTAGAGCTCCATCGCCCTGAGCTAACTCCTCTTCTTTTTCTAGAGCAAAACGTAGGTTGCTTTCATTCTCTTCTTCACGTTCTTCAGATTCAACGTATTTAATGTGAGATTGAAACACATGCTTTATGTCTGCATCACTTAGGCCTGGAGCTTTCACTTTAGTGCCATCTAAAAGAGTGATCAAAATGGTATTGTCCTCAATAACTTGAACGGAAATTATATTATCCCAAGTTGTTGATATATAAGGTGGTATACTAATTATCTGATCATTAACTTTCATAAGCAGCCTGTATCATAATATGGGTTTCAACCAAGCAAATAGCTGAGTTGGATAAAAATTTAAAGTTTTTTTTAGAGGTCGTTGTTAACTTAATAAACTTTAATGACAAATATAAAAGGCTAAGGCTTTATTAGCAAGTAAAATTAGCAGTTGAGATCTTTGAGTGCTGGTTTTGATCTCTCTTACTTTTTTCCTTTGCTCTTAAGCGCTTATCATATAAAACCAAGACTTGGAAATTCAAAAAAAAATCATAAATAAAATGAGGTTTACGTGACTAAGAAAGCTTTTTTACTAGATAGTAATGTCCTTTTATATGATCCAGAATCAGTTTTGAAGTTCCCTGAAAGGGAAGTGATTATAGTATTCAGCGTGCTTGAAGAATTAGGCTCGCTGAAAAAGTACAGAGACGAACTAGGTAAGAATGCTAGAAGAGCCTTACGTATACTTGACTCTATGAGAGACAGAGGCCAGGGAGACTTACACTCAGGGGTGCGTCTTGAAAATGGCTCAGTCATTCGGATACAGATTGAAGCTGGTAAAAGCAGTCAAGATTCAGACTTGCTAATACGAGGACAGGACCGTCGCAATAAAATTATTATTGCAGCAAAGTCTATGCAATCTGAGGGAAAAGATGTATGCCTGGTTTCAAAAGACTTTGTATCGAGAGTGAAAGCTGAAGCTGCAGGAGTAGAAGCAGAAGATTATGAAAATTTTAAAGAGTCTTTTGACGCAGTTTGTCAACCTCTAGAAGAAATTGAAGTCGACAAGTCAGTGATAGATACCATTTATAAAGACGGTTTTGCAGATGCCTCTTTAATAAAAGAGGAGCCTGCTCCACATGATTTTTTCTTACTTAAGGCAAAAGAGAATTCTCAGATGCTAGTAAAGTATTATAAGAATCGAGGAATAGGACCTTTGCAGCATATCTCCAAGCCTGTATGGGGCATCTCTCCCTTAAATGATGAGCAGCGATGTGCTATGGAAGTTTTATTGGATGACAGTATTAAACTAGTTGTCTTAGTGGGACAAGCTGGAACAGGAAAAACACTACTTGCAGTAGCCTGCGGCCTTAGTAAGGTATTTGACGAAAATATCCATACGAAAATGCTTGTTAGTCGACCTATTATGCCTTTAGGCAAGGATATTGGGTATTTACCTGGAAGCAAAGAGGAGAAGCTTCAGTCTTGGATGCAGCCAATATACGATAATTTGGAATTCTTATGTGATAGTCAGGGTGAAGAAAGTAATGAGACTCTTCGTTGGATTTTAGAGAGTAATAAAATAGAAATGGAAGCAGTTACTTACATAAGGGGTAGAACTTTACCTAAATCTTATGTTATTATCGACGAAGCTCAAAATTTAACGGGCCATGAAATAAAAACTATTATCTCAAGGGCTGGAAAAAATACTAAGGTGATACTTACAGGGGATCCAACGCAGATTGATAACCCCTATCTTGATAGAGACAGTAATGGTATTACACTAACTATTGCCAAGTTTAAAGCTCATAGTATTTTTGCCCATGTATATTTAACACACACTGAGCGTTCAGAGCTTGCAGCGCTAGCAGCAGATCTGATGTAAAGTGGACTTGCTGTATTTGAGGATTAAACATCTATGTTAGACATAAAATTTATTAGAGAAAACCAAGAGCTAATTGAAAAGAATTGTGAGAATAGAGGGGTTTCTGTAGATGTCTCAGCTTTATTAGAACTAGATAAAAAGAAGCGTAGTTTAGTTCATCAAGTTGAGGAAAAGCGCGCTAGTCGAAAGAAAGGTTCTAAAGGGAAGCCTAGTCCAGAAGATATAGAAAGGCTTAAAGCAGTTGGTGAAGAGATAAAGCAGTTAGAGGAAGAGCTTAAAGTTGTAGATGAAAATCTTCTAGAACTACTCTCAAGGATACCCAACTTAACTCATCCTGATGTTCCTGTAGGTGAAGAAGGTGAAGGGAAATTACTTGAGACGATTGGAGAAGTGCCTAAATTCTCATTTGAAGCTAAAAACCATATTCAGCTTCTAGAGGCGCTAGATTGGATAGATTTTGAAAGAGGAGCTAAAGTTTCAGGTGCTAAGTTCTATTTCTCTAAAAATGAACTTGTGAGGCTAAATCAGGCTTTAATTAATTACGGGATTGATGTGGCTGCTAAGCATGGTTTTGTTTTAGTTGAGACTCCTGACCTAGCTAGAAATGAGATCTTAAGAGGAATAGGCTTTAACCCTAAAGGAAAGGGAACGAACATTTATTCTGTGGAAAATACCTCTTTAAGTTTGATAGGAACTGCCGAAATTACTATGGGAGGTTACCATAGCGATGAGGTTCTTGATTTTAGTAATGGGCCTATAAAGTATGTTGCATTATCTCATTGCTATCGTACTGAGGCTGGTGCTTACGGCAGAGAAAGTAAAGGATTGTATAGGGTACATCAGTTCACAAAACTAGAATTATTTGTTTTTTGTAAGCCCGAAGATAGCGAACGTTTACATGAAGAAATTCTTGAGGTCGAAAAAGAAATTTGTACAGGGCTTGGCTTTCCATATACTGTGATAGATATTCCTACTAAAGACTTAGGTGGACCAGCTTATAGAAAATTTGATATTGAAGCCTGGATGATATCAAAAGGAGAGAATGGCGGTTATGGAGAGATTACCAGCTGTAGTAACTGTACGGACTACCAATCCAGACGCTTAAATATACGTTATAAAGATGATAATGGTAAGTTACAGTTTGTGCATACCTTAAATGGGACTGCAGTTGTGACTAGTCGTTTCCCTATTGCTATTGTAGAGAACTTTCAAGACGAGCAGGGGAATGTCACCTTCCCAGAAGTTCTGCAG
>JAACFD010000219.1 GCA_009937555.1 Chlamydiales bacterium
CCGCATAATAAAAAGAAAAATCTCCTTTTTCTTCGAGTTCTTTTAAACTCCTAGCGTGCTTTTGTAGAGCATCTATATCATATACAAAAAAAGGACTTTTCTGATCTTTGACAAGCTCTTTTATCTGACTTTCATAAGCTGTCTCAGTTTTTAGTAGGGACATTCCTTAAGCTCGCTTCTAAATTTAAGTTATCCTTAGTTTTCGCATCTTTGTATTTTACAATGACAGGGCAGTAAAGCTGTATCCCATGTTCATTAGCTTGATTAATTGGTCTAGAACCAGGGACAACTACCGCATTCTCAGGTACTGGAGCTCCCTTATCTAAAAATGAACCTGTAGTTACATCATAGATAGCTAAAGACTTTGATAAAGACACACCTGGACCTATTACAGCTCCCTTTTTAACCAATATTCCTTCAACTATTGTAGCACCAGCTCCTATGAAAGCATCATCTTCAATAATAACTGGTTTTTGCCCAATAGGCTCCAAGACTCCACCAATTTGTACCCCTGCTGATAGATGCACCCTTTTACCTATTTGGGCACAAGAACCAACTAGTACATGGCTATCTATCATAGTATCTTCATCTACATAGACGCCGACATTAACAAAAGAGGGTGGCATAATGACAACATTTTTACCTATATAGCTTCCCTTTCTGATACTTGTTCCCCTTGGCACCATTCTGATTGCGTCCTCTTGATCAAACTCCCTGGGTAACAAGTCCGCTTTATCAAAGAAATCTCTATAGCGCACAGTAGGGCTTTCTTTAAAAGCGGATAAAATAGCTTCTTTTACACTTATATCAACTTCCCATTTTCCCTCTTTGCAAAAAGCTGCTCTACGCTTTCCTTTCTCTAAGTCCTGTAAAACTGTTTTCCAGCTTTTCTGCTGATTTAATGTACTTGTAGGCATGGTATATCCTTTTGTTTTTCGGAAAGACTACTTGAATTAATTAGCCTTTCATGTAGAAGTTTTACTACATCTTGAGCCTCATTTGAAGGAACTAAAAAGCAAATATTGTGCTCACTCGCTCCTTGGCAAATAAGCTTAATACTGTATTCTGACAAAGCTTGAAAACAAGAGTAAACAGATCCTTTTTCCTCTCTCAAACGATTTCCTATTACAGCAATAAGGCTTAGCTTATCTTCAAGCTCAACAAAACCGACTCTGCTCACTTCTTTTAACACTTGTTTATTTAACTTTTCTGGGAAGTTAACAGTGATAGACACGCTAACTTCACTTGTGCTGATTAAATCAACACTTATCTCATGCTTGGCTAGTATCTGAAAAACCTCTACAATGAAGCCTGGTTTTAATAGCATATCAGGAGATGAAATGGTCAGTAATACCTGCCCTTCTCTCACAGATAAAGCTCTGAAAGTAGGTTGCTCACCACAATCTCTTTTAATCCAAGTTCCCTTTTGTTCACTTTGAAAACTTGAAGCTACGTAGACTGGAATACCCTTTCGCATTGCAGGTAAAAGAGTAGAAGGGTGAAGTACTTTTGCTCCAAACACAGCCATCTCAGAAGCCTCATTAAAGGAGATTTCTTCAATTCGCTTTGCATTTGGTATATATCGGGGGTCTGCACTCATAATGGCTGCCACATCAGTCCATACTTCAATACACTTGGCACCTAGCGCTTCTGCAATTAAGGATGCGCTATAGTCTGAGCCTCCTCGCCCTAGAGTTGTGGTATTTCCTTCAGAGTCTGAAGCTATAAAACCCTGGGTAACAAAAACATCGTAATCCCCTTCAAGCTTTGTAAAAAGCCTTCTTGCTCTATGCTTGGTTTTTGCTAGTATAGGCTTAGCTTCTCCAAAGCTGCTATCTGTTAAGATAAGTTCTCTAGCATCAACAAGGCAACTACTTACTTTCATTGATTGTAGATAATGATTAAAGATACAGCTAGATAAACGCTCACCAAAACTTAATAAACGATCTTTAGCTCTAGGAGACATCTCTTTAAGAAAAAGGACTCCCTTTATTAGCTCTTCTATCGCGCTAAAAAGAAGCTGAAGATCCTGTTCACAGCTTTGGATGATACCTAGGTTCTCTGAAATACTATAGTGATGCTTTTGGAGCTGCTTTAAAACTTTTGCAACTTCTTTAGTTTTAGCTTTAGAAGCAAGTAATGCAAGCTGCATAAGGCTATTGGTTACAGTAGCTGAAGCACTTAGAACAGCGACTACTTTCCCTTTTTTATTTTGAATAATTTGAGCTGAGCGCTCAAAAGCACGAACATCCTGTAAAGACGTTCCCCCAAACTTAGCTAAAATCCAACTAGAAAACACTGACTTAACTCTCCAATTATTTTGAGAGCTAAAAGACAAGTTATGTAACTTGTAAAACCAAAAGCTCTCCATGTCTTTCATGACAGCCTATAGGATTCAGCCTATACAGCCAAGCTTGACAGTAATCAGATGTGACAAGCTTTCGGCGTTAAGTCCTTCTCTCTACCTTTCAAAACAGCTCCTGATAGCTTTTTGATAGAATACCTACTTAACGCTCCTCATTTGGTTTAAAAAATGGAAACTAGCAAATATCTGTTTTTAGTAAAACTAAAAACAGATATTTTGTAATTAAACCCCTCTTAGTAAATCTTTATCTTTTAAAGCTGAAACTACTAAACTAACGCCTATTGGATTAGCCTGGTTACTTGGTATAATTACATCAGCATGAGCTTTGCTAGGTAAGACAAATTGACGATACATAGGCTGTACACTCTCAAAGTATTGCTTACCTACACAACTTAACGTTCTGCCTCTTTCCCTAATGTCTCTTTCTATTCTTCTATATAACCTAAGTTCATCATCTGCCTCTATAAAACATTTAACATCTGCAATATCCCTTAGTTCAGGGTGTGCTAACAGAAGTATTCCTTCTATTATAATGAACTTTTTAGACTCTTTACTTTGAGTCTTATTAGTTCTTAGGTGTTCAGTGAAATCATAGGTTGGAACTTTAACACTTTTCCCACTCTTAAGCTGCTTAACATGTTCTCTCAAGAGAGAAAATTCTATAGCATCTGGATGGTCGAAGTTCACTAAAGCTCTTTCTTCTTTCGGAAGGTGAGAAAGATCTTTATAGTAACTATCTTCAGAAATAAGAACAGCATCTTCATTAAAAACTTCCATTAGCTTTTCTGCTAAAAAGGATTTTCCAGCGCCACTTCCGCCTGAAATTGCAATAACGATTGGCTCAGCTGATAGACTGCTAATAATAGAGATATAAACTACAAATAAACATAAATACTTTTTCATATTTTTCCTTTTGTTAAAAGTGGGATCGAAGACACTAGCACAAGACTATCAAAATCTCCATATAAAATAAGTATAAACTTGCATACGAACAGAAACTGCATTGCAAGAACATTTTTCTTCTTCTCTCTAGCTTTATAATCACTGATTTCATAAAACCTTCTTGAGCTATCTAGATACAACGTAAAGGAGCTAAAATATGTCTATAAAACCCTTAGATACAAGCGAAGGGATCTCTTCATTTTTTATTCCTGATAACTTTGAGATATCGGGGTCACTATCTCACCCAAATGCAGACCCTCTGCATGATCAAAAGCTTAAACTTTATCTTAAGCTTTT
>JAACFD010000220.1 GCA_009937555.1 Chlamydiales bacterium
GGTAGAAATGACCCCTGCGTTTGTGGCTCAAATAAAAAGTTTAAAAAATGCTGTATGAACAAGCCTGATTTTAAGTTAGAAGACTACGAAGAAATTCTCAAAGAGCAAAAGAGACTGTCTGAGTCTTCTTTAGAGATTTATGATATTAAACAAGGGCAAGGCGAACAAGCAAAAGAAGGAAGCTCTGTTGCTGTTCACTATACAGGTTGGCTATATGAGGAAAACTCTAAGTCAAACAAAGGTGAGAAGTTTGATAGCTCTCTAGATAGAGAAGAACCACTTGAGTTTGTCTTGGGTTCTGGAATGGTTATTCAAGGGTGGGAAGAAGGCCTTAAGGGTATGAAAGAAGGTGGAAAAAGAAAACTAGTGATCCCTCCTGATATGGCATATGGATCTCAAGGTGCGGGCAGTAGTATCCCTCCTCATGCAACGCTTTTATTTGAAGTGGAGTTACTGTCCTCAATAGCTTAAAACTGCTTAGCTGAAATTTCCTGCTAGTCTTATTATTTTACCCAGATTTGCCCTTAATGAAATAAGGAAAAAAGCAGAAAGAACGTTGAGCTTGTATTCCACTGCTTTCTTCCTTGGCACTAAAATAAAACTTTTGCCATTAGTTATGATCTTTAATTATTAAGAGTTAATTAAGAGATATTTTGCTACAGTTTAGAAATCATCATCAAGAACCCTTAAAAGGCTGAAACATATGCTTTTAGTTTTTATTACCTATGCTCTTTTTGCTTCTGTTTTTACAGTTGGTAAGTTAGCTTTGGGAGTTCTACCTCCTTTTTTTCTAACGGCTCTTCGCTATTTAATCGCTGGCCTTATTATTTTTACATTTGAGCTTTTCCGAGGTAACGTTAAAAAGCACCCTATAAAGCTACACCTTCCATTAATTGCTCTTATAGCCTTATTCAGTGTCTTTTTAACTAATGGATTAGAGTTTTGGGGGTTGCAGTATTTAAGCTCATCTAAGACCTGCCTTTTTTACTCTATGAGTCCCTTTTTCTCAGTAATCTTATCCTATTTTCTAATTGGAGAAGTATTAAGCAAAAAGAAGTGTCTGGGACTTTTCATTGGGCTTGTCGGTTTTCTTGCTCTTGTTTTAATGAAAGATAGCAATGATTCTCCTGAACTAAAGAGTTCATCAAACCTTTACTCCCTTGCTGAAATAGCGGTTAGTATTTCTGCATTGAGCGCTGTTATTGGATGGCTCTACTTCAAAAAACTAGTCGTAAAGCTATCTTTTCCTATTAACCTAGCTAATGCATATAGTTTTATTATTGCTGGTGTGATAGGCATGATTTTAGCCCTTAGTTTTGAAGATTTAGACTACAGTAAATTCTCAGAGAACACTTTTCAGTTAAGTTGGCAAGTTGCATATATCACAATAATACATAGCGTGATATGCTATACAATGTATGCTAATGCATTAAAACAGTTCTCTGTTACATTTATGTCCTTTGCAGGAATCAGCAATCCTATATTTACGGCAATATATGGCCTACTTTTTTTAGGAGAAGCTATTACGACTAGTTTTGTTGCATGTGTAGCTCTTGTATCGATAGGCTTATACCTTTTCTATCAAGATGAAAAACTTAGCAATAAAAAGAATATATAACAGGAGTTAACAGCTTGCTTAGCCAGTGCAGAAAAGAGATAATCAAGAATCTTCAAGAAATCAATCCTATTGATACGCTGGAGCAAGAATCTATTCATAGCACCTTGGAGTGGGTTAAAACAAATAATGATATATTTCGCAGAGAGAAGCCAGACACTCCCCCTAAGCACTTGGTAAGTTACTGTTTAGTTATAGATCTTAAAGCTAAGCAAATACTATTAACCCATCATAAACTTTCATCTTTATGGCTGCCCACTGGAGGGCATATTGAAGTAGAAGAGCTGCCAGCATTAGCTGCAAAAAGAGAGTTAAAAGAAGAGCTTAATATTGATGGTGAAGCGGTTATAGATGCGCCATTTTTCTTATCTATTACAGATACCGTTAACCTCCAGAAGAATCATACAGATGTGAGCCTATGGTTTTTATATCACGGAGACTCTCGTAAAGTTTATGAAGATTATAGTAGAGCAGAGTTTTATGAGGTCAAGTGGTTTACATTTGAGCAGCTTCCTTTCTTAAAAAGTGACCCTCATATACTGCGCGTTATAAGTAAAGTAGAACGAAACCTTACTGCTTCTGATAGCGCTTTAAATCAAGAACAAGATGCATTTTCTCAGCAATAAAGATAAACTTTTCCTCATCAAAGAAAACTTCCCTATATCCAATTAGCACTTGCTCTACATCTTCTTGTCTTCTAAATGCTGGAAATTTGCCCCAGCGATAGAAGTGAGTAAAGGGAGCTTTAAATAATGAGGGAACAAACTGCTTAGAAACGCCTTTTTGCTGCAGTAATAGCACTTGCGCTATATGATAAGCATGCTCTTGTAAACGCTCAGGATCATAGTCTAAAGTTCCGTACTCTTCAATTATCTTAGCTATCTTTTCTCTACTTCCCCTACTAGCTATTAATTGATCTCTAAGCTCTAAGGCCCTCAAATGACCAAGGTGATTGCGTATAATTTTTCTGTTAAGTAAAAAAGTCCCTTCATATTGAGCATATGACATCTCATAGGGATCCATAAAATCATGGTAGAGACGATATAGCTTACCGCTTTTTCCTTTTACTAGCCAAAACATGTGAGCATAGTAAGGCCCCTCCCACCAAGCTAATCTTAGTATAGGAAAAAACTTAAAGTGAATGATGGCAAATAATAGAAACGAGAATAGAATAGCTTTATCAAAACCTAAAAAGTTAAAAGAGCTCATTAGGTCAGTAGCAGAAAACACATAATAGAAACTTAGGTCCACAAAAGCAAACTCCCAAAAACAAATGCCAGCAAGTAAAAAAATACCTAGGTGTAAAAAAGCTGCGCCTAGCATATAGCTATTAAGAAACTCTGGAGAAAGCAGGGATATGAGAGGTAGTAGCTGGACTAGTAATACAAAAAACATTAGAGGTTTATTAAAAAGCTTTAATAGCTTAGTCAACTGTATAACGTGCTTCTCTTTTAAAAAGCCTAACCACCCCCATACATAGGCTCCTGGTAAAATATAGTACAGCTTATTTAATTTAAGCCATGAGTACCACTGCTCCCCCTGCTTTAACTTTTCATAGCCAGCAGCAAGATAGATTGCTCCGTGCACGCAAAGCAGGTGTAAAAAAATAAAAGAGACAGTATCAAATTGAAAATCATAATATGGCTTAAGGCTATACAAAAATAGTAAAGTACATAAAGTACGAAACATGCCATAGAGCAACTGCTCTGGCAAGTGATTATGAACATTAGGTTTTATTCTAAGATATGAAAGCGTTTTTTGGAAAAACCAAATATAAAAAGGAAAAGCGAGGAGTGACAGATAAGCAAAAAGAAGGAGCAGCCTATCCAAGACAGTAGGAAAAGACATAACAGCGTCCCCATCTTTAGTAAAGTAAATCCAAAATAATGAAGTACTTGAAACTAGAATAATTGGAAATACAGCCTGTAACTCCACATTTGTATACCAAGAGAAAGTGGAATATAG
>JAACFD010000221.1 GCA_009937555.1 Chlamydiales bacterium
AAGAGCTTCTTAGAGCTAAAAAAGAAGAGGAAATACTTTTTTCTTTACTAGAGAAAAATCATTTAATGACTTTAATAGAAGCTAGAGTAGAAGCAGCAACAGGTGAAGATCCTAGAGTAGCTCTTTTAAGTGATGCAAGCTATCAAGAGGCTCTCGGAGCAGTTGCAAAAAACTTTGATGCAAGCTTATTTTTAGAGGGTGTAAAAACTCAGGTGCTTAACCTTGCTAGCCAAACTTTGCGAGGTAAAGGTAAACGTAGGTTAGAAAGACTAGATGAAGACCTTAATAAATGTTTAGAAGAGATAGGTGAAGAAGGATTATCTAGTAAGATCGAAGAAGCCATGGCAAGTAGCGAAAATAGAGAAAGCCTTATTGAAGAAATAGTTGCAAAAACAGTTTCAGCATATAACAGACGAACAAGAGTAAGAGGAAAACTTAACTTAAAGGTTAGTACCGATTAAGAGAGAATCTAAGCTCAAAAGGCCTATGAAGAGGCCTGCTCTTTATTTTTTCTCATCATGCGGTGAATCACCAGGTTAGAAACGCCTTTATCCTTTAAACTAATGATTCGCTTAGCATCAAGCTGATACTCGCCCTTAGAGTCGTGAATGATTTGAAGAACTTTTTCCTCAATAGTGATATGAGTTAAAGCAATGATGTCTTCAGTACTTAGGGCTTTTTTATTTCCTAAGTTAGTAAAGGTCTCAGGGTAATTTTTAGATAAATTGTTGCGCTCTTCCTCACTTAACATATCAATCGCACTAGTTGAGCTAAAAGAAAAGAAATTTTTAAAAGAAAAGCTTTGTGCAGCAGGCTTTTCAATAACGCTATTACTCTGGTTATCAGCAGTGTTTCTATTGCATGAGCCTAGTGATAAACCGGCTGCTACAATTAGTGAGCAAGTTGTTAATAATGAAAGGTTTCGTTTTAACATAAACACCCCTGGGCATTACAGATTCTATACTTATTATTCTTCTAGCCATAGCTAGAGGGTCAATAACCTCTAATTAAGCAATAAGGCAACTATAGCAAAAACTAGGATTTTAAGTGAATGCATCTCTTTTTGAATTTTATTCATCATAAGGGTATAGTCTTTCTTTTCACTAATATCTACCACAAAAGCAACAATAGAGCATTACCTAGAATGTGCCTGGCATTTTTATATAATTTCCTTCTTCATAGCCTCCTGATTGTATACCTCCCTTTTCTATTGCATGCTTTTTTTATACGTAAAAAATATCGCCATAGTTTGGCTTACCGATTTGGTATTAAAAGGGTTAAGATAGATTCTTTAGGTAAGGACTGCATTTGGATACACGCTGTTTCTATGGGGGAGACAAAAGCTGTGGCTCCCATTGTTGAACGCTTAAAAAAAGAATACCCCTCTTACTATCTTGTCGTTTCCTCTACGACTGAGACAGGGCATGAGGAAGCCAAGAAAAGTATCCCTTATGCTGACAAGCATATCTACTTACCTATTGATAGCTATTTTTTAGTCCACCCATTAGTTAAGCAGGTGAAACCAAAACTACTTTTAATTTCTGAGACAGACTTTTGGTTTCAATTTCAAAGGGAAGTCAAGAAATATGGGGGTAAAATAGCTCTTGTTAATGGAAAACTTTCAGAAAAATCCCTTGCTCAATACAAGCGTTTTTCATTTTTTACCAAAGCTCTATTAGCTGGCATTGATAGTTTCTGTCTTCAAGGAAGGGTTTATCAAGAGCGTTTTGAAGAGCTAGGTGTTGATAAAAGTAAAATTAGCATCACAGGAAATACAAAATTAGATCAAGCTCTGCTGGCCATGGAAGGTCAAGAGCTTCAGCAGTGGCAAGAGCTTCTAGGTATAAAAGCAAATCAAGAAGTTATTGTCTTTGGCTCTACCCATGAAAAAGAAGAGCTTATAGCGCTAGATGTTGCCCTTAAACTGTGGGTAGAAAAGCCTAACCTTAAGGTTATTATCGTCCCAAGACATCCAGAGCGCTTTTCTAAAGTAGCTGACTTAATTAGCTTCAAAGGCATTCCTTTTAACTCTTTTACTCAGATGAAAAAAGATGGGCCTAAAGAAAATCTTATTCTTATTGACGGTATGGGAGTACTACAGCGCTGTTATCAGCTAGCAACTATTGCAGTTGTTTGTGGTAGCTTCACAGAAAAAGTGGGGGGACACAATATATTTGAGCCCCTACATTATGGCGTACCTGCCATTTTTGGTCCCTATATGTTCACTCAGCAAGGTGCAAGAGAAATTGTTCTTTCTCAAAAAGCAGGGCTGCAGGTAAAGGAAAAAGACCTGTTTTCTTCTATTGTGAAGCTGCTTAATGATAAAGCATTCTACACACAAACTAGCAAGCAGGCACTGAGCTTAATTGAATCGGCCAAAGGGGCTGCAGGAAAAACTATGGAGACTATATCTACTTTTTTCTAGCTTAGACTTTATCTCTAATGTTTCCGTGAAATTTTTCATATCTGCAATAAATTCTTTCAGCTGCTCTTTATTAAAACATGCTTTAGCTTTTTTTTCTAAAGAAGTACAAGCATAGTAAAAGCTTTTTGAGGCTGTTTCTCCATTTCTAAAATAGCAAAACTCGTACTTCTCACAAATTCTTGCAAATGCAGTATAAGCAACTCGTGCAAAGCGATTATACTCTTCTGGAAACAGCTCTCCTTTAACAGGAATATAGTAGCCATAATCTATAAAGCGTAGTTTACCCTCATCATCTACCATCATATTATTGGTATGAAGATCTTGCGGTATGATATCTTTCTTAAGCAGATGAGTTAATGCTGAACATGTTCCCTTTAGAAAACTAACAAACTCTGTTTCCCAGCCAATATCTGGAACCTTATGTTCTTTAAGCGTTGTTCCAGGAATGTACTCCATATACATGGTAGTACTACCTGCTTTTGCTTCAGGATCTCTGCAATGGGCAAAGACTTTCATAAAGTTAGGGTGCTTATTGATTCTGCTACCTACTGCATAGTCAGTATCTAAGCCTTCTCCAACTTTTTTAGCAAAAACTTTACCCTGATAGTCTATTTTAGAAACGCTTCCAAAAGCTCCAGAAGCAAGGTAGTGGACCTTTGCTCCTAGTTTTTCTAGATCGGTATTACGGGCTAAATCGACTAAAGTAACAGGGGAGTCAGAAAGAGCTTTAAGTTTTCGCTGTTTAAAACGTTCTTTTAGATGGGCTAGGTTTGAGGCTACAGTAGCAGCTTTATGATCATAACGAGAATTATTCTTTGTACACTTAACTAAACGGTCATAGATAGCCCAAGCTTTTTTCTTTTGATCTTTGGGAGCATCTTTATCTCTATAATCAGCTATTGTGCGAATTAAGTGGCTAGCTTCGTCTTGATTTAGAGTATTTGAGGTAAGGGACGATGTCATAGTGTTAACCTTTATTTTTGTTAGTCTGCTGTTTTTAATAATTAATTCGCGAAAGAGTATATTCTCGTAAGTAATTAATGTTAAGTGTTTTTAAAGAAAGTTAAGGTTTCTTAATCCTAGTATTTAGTCTTTTTTTGAATCTTTAAGAACAATTGAGATATTTAGGGCTTGTATTTAATG
>JAACFD010000222.1 GCA_009937555.1 Chlamydiales bacterium
GTTTTCTAAGATTTATTTAATATTAAATTAATGTAAATTAATTATTTGCTAATAACAGCTTTAAAAAAAAGGTTTATAATAACATTAATTTAAAACTTAAAAAGCTAATAGGTAAGTAGTTATGTCAGATTTAATTTCAGCAACAACAGCAACTTTAACTTTAGAAAGTATTAAACTAGATCTTAGTGGGGGGGAGGAGTCTTCAACAAAAGCATCTTCAATAGAGCGCAAAGTTTCTGACACAGTACCTCTAGCTATGAGAGCTTATAGAGACCTATATAATAGTACTGAAGTAGACTCATCTAGCTTAGGAATGACAAGTTCAAGGGCTCATCCTTTTACAATAGACTCTTTAGCCAAAATTGAAACTGGACCAGGTTTTTTAGAGTTTATCGAGCAGCTTAACCAGTATATTCATGATTGTACCTCTGTACCTGAAATGGAAGAATTAGCTGAAGGCCTTGAAGAAGTTGCATCAAACCCTACATTTTTTAATCCTGCAATATCAGATAACTCACGTTTATTAAAAAAACTCCCAGCTTCACTTAAAAAACTTAGTAAAAAAGTTCGAGTTTTGAAAAGTAAGGCAAGGCCTATTGATACAAGCGAGAAACCTCATAAAGACACAACAACTCTGTTACCTTTAGAGAGCTTTAATGGAGTCTATTATACCCAGTCTACAGTTGCTTCAAACCTTAGCACAACAGAAGTAGCTGGAGGGCCTAAGACAACTTTAGCAGATCTAGAAAAATCTATAAGAAAGAAAGGTTGGGATAAGTCAAAGGCAGCTTTAAAACTCTGTAGGATGCCTGATGGAAGCCTAACCTCATATGATAATAGAAGACTCTATGTGATTAAAAGAATCCTTGTGGGTGAAGATAGATCGCTAGCTTCACGAATTCAAGTGCCTGTAATTATTCACAGCTATTCAGAGTCTTACCAATCTCCTAAAGATGTTAGGCATTTTCAGTCATATCTTAGTAGATTAGTTCGAACTAAAGGAGTTACGGCAGAAACAGTTGAAGCAGGAAGTAGGCTAGACAAAGTAAGGCAAGAGTGTGAGAGATTAATTGGGCTTGGAGCTGACTCTTTCACATATGCTGACTATTACTCAATGAGAATCTGTGCTGATGGTCTTACTGAAGAGGCTCACCCAAGAGCAGTTTTCTATGGCTCCGAAAGAGCTGAATCCTTAGGTAGTATAGCTCTTCCGATTCTAGGTTATTCAGAAACTTTAGTAAGAAGTTAATTTAAAGTAAGCAATCAGCTAAGAATAATAATGCGAAATGACTACTAAGCTGAACTGATAATATACTACTTGAACGTGATACGGTAAGTGAATTACTAATTACTTTTTCAGCAACTTTAGCATCTATGTCAGTTAATGACCTTTCTCCCCGAGCAATCACTAGTTTGTTGATTAGGTCAAGGACATCTTCTACAAAGCTTTGCCTTGATCCTTTAACATCAAAAGCAAGACCATTTCTCCTATCATTAAAGTTTTCAGCTCCTAGTTTTTCCTTAAGAGCATTCTTTAAAGCCTCTATGTCGATTTTTGGAAGAAGAAAGTACTTGAAACTAGTACTATCTTTTACTGTAGTAGAAATGGATGCAAGTTTTGCAAGGTTAAAAATGCGTTTTAATTCTAGGGGGTGCTTTAGGGTAAGTTTTCTACTGCTTTCGCTAGCTCCTACAGGGATACCAAGGTAAATTAGCATATCTCTAGTAGTTTGATTATCAGGAATTGATAAATAGCTCTTAGCTAGTTTGTCAGGCTTAAAACAGTAAGTCCAAGGAGTACCTGAGTATCCATGGCGTGTGGCTAGCTGGTTTAAAAATGTACAGCAGTAGCTAAAGCTTTCTTCAGAGTATAGTTCTCTCGGTAGTTGAAAAATTTTAACTGCTGCTATCATATCCTCATTACTTATAGTCTGACCAAAACGCATAGGAAAATGTAGGGGAAGGGCTGAGGTGCCCGCAGCTGTATCTACACTTAATTTCAAAGAAGGGAGAGTAATGGGGACTTTTTCTTTACCCGTTGTTGAGCTTGTTAAAAGAGGTGTCCCAGATAAAGCCCTACTCATAGGTAGGGTAAAGCTTGAGTGCTTTGTAACTTTTTGAGGTAATGGAATAAGGTTTTTTGTATTCAATCCTTCAATGATAGACTTTAGCTTACTCTCCAAGCTTTTAGAAATTAAATTAGCTTTCTTGTGATTGAAGTAAGATAAAAAAAGAGAGGAAGTAATTGCTGAGCCAGCTCCTATTATCAAGATGTATCGATTATTTAAAGAAAGTGCCATTGTGACCCTAGTGAAATCTAGTTGAACCAGCTAACATTTGTTGTGCTTTGAGAATAGGTTTTGTTACATACACATAAAGGTTATGTTTTTGCAAATAAAATCTCAACCTTATCTTCTTCTTTAACCCTACCCTGCAAGGGTACCTCAACATTGTTTAAGCCCTCATAAGTTCTAACAATATCATAATAAGTATTTCTTTGAACGGGTTCAAAACCAGCTTTCCTTATCATGTCTAGCATTCCATTATGGTCTGTTTTGTTGATAAAGTCTGTAGCTCTATGAACGTTTTCTTCAATGATAGTGCCGCCAAAGTCATCGGCGCCATAGTGAAGGGATCTCATGCCTGTTTCTTTACCTTCGCCAAACCAAGATGCTTGTATGTGGTCAAAATTATCTAAAAAGATTCTTGCTACCGCAAGTATTCGAAAATAAGCATCTTCACCTGCCCAGCTTTTAACTTTCCGTCTTAAAGCTGTATTTGTCCTCTTATAACTCCAGGGAATAAAAGCAGTAAAACCATGATATTGATCTTGTAGATTTCTGATAGCTTCTAGATGCAAAATGACATCTTCAGGCTCTTCGATATGACCATACATCATTGTAGCTGTAGTGACAAAGCCTATTTCATGTGCTTCTTTGTGGATTTTTAACCATGACCCTTCTTCCATTTTTTTAGGGGACACTTTTTTTCTAACTCTTTCTGAAAGGATTTCAGCTCCTCCTCCAGGAAGAGAGCGCTGTCCTGCATCATACAGGGATTGAAGGACCTCTCTAGTTGAGCATTGGCTGACACGTGCAATATTCCATATTTCTGGAGCAGTAAAAAAGTGAGGGTTTATCTTTGGATAGCGCTTCCTTGCCTCCTTAACTAAAGATGTGTAGTAATCTAAAGGAAGCTCATCATTTAAACCACCTTGAAGCAGTACTGTAGTGAGTCCTGCATTTTGAGCATCTTCAAGCAATTGCATGACCTGTTCTTTGTTTTTGGTATAGGCATCTTTAGCAGATGATTTCCTGTAGAAGGCGCAAAAAGTACAATCTGCATTGCAGACATTGGTGTAGTTAGGGTTGGAGTCTAGGACAAAGCTAACTTGATGAGAGGGATTCTTATCGTTTCTTATCTTTTGTGCTTGTATTTGGAGTTCTTCAAGTGGGGCATTATTTAGTAAATCTACACCCTCGTCAAAAGTTAAGCGCTTTGTCATATATAGCTCCTTAGGACCATAAAATATTTTTTTATAGCAGTGTAGGTTTCCAGTGAA
>JAACFD010000223.1 GCA_009937555.1 Chlamydiales bacterium
CCCTAGTATATTTTTGCTTGCGCAAGTCCTTGAAAAAGAAGGGGACTTCAGTAGCTCAAAAAGCTACTATGATAGTGTTATAAAAAAAGATCCAAATTTCTTTGATGCGCGCTTTCGTCTCTCCTCTATTTTATATCAAGAAAGAAAATATAAAGAAGCTGTAGAAGTGCTCAAGAAGGCTATTCATTTAAAAAGTGATGACTATCAAAGCTACTTTATTTTAGGCAATTGTTACCAGGCATTAAGGCAGTTAGATGAAGCTTCTAAAGCTTACTATAAAGCTCTTCATTATGAACCTAATTACTCAGCTGCCCATTTAAATTTAGCTAATTGTCTTCGCTTGCAGCGCTATTCAAATGATGCATTATTTCATTATCAAAAGGCGATAGAAATTGAACCTAATAACTTTAATGCTCAAAGAGCTTTTGCTTCTTTTGCTTCAGAGCTTTTGATATTAACTCTAAAAACAAAACCCTATGAGGTTTATCAACAAGCTCTTGAAAAGATAAAAGCCTTAATGAAGAACTCACAGATCTTATTTAGGTACCTACATACTCATTTATTAATGAATGAACATTGGAAAGAAGGCTTTAGACTTTTTATTGAAAGAGACTCTATTCAAGATAGAGAAAATAAACAGGTCGAGCTATACCCAAAACCATTTGAAAATAGCTTGAAAGGTCAAAATATTTTATTTGTAAAAGAGCAGGGCTTAGGGGACACTATTTTCTTTTTAAGGTTTTTACGTTTATTAAAAGGTAAAGAGAAAAACCTTCACCTAATCTCAAATGAAAAATTTATTTTTCTTTTTGAATCACTAGGCTACTTTAAAGAAATTCATTCTGATATTAAAGACTTTAGCGTCGACTCCTTTGATAGAAGGGTTTTAGTAGGTGACTTACCTTATTTAACCTCATTAAACGATGATGACCCACTTCCTTTACCATTTCCTATTACTCCACAGCCAGATTCTTTGCAGATAGTTAAAAGAGAGTTAGAAGCGATTGGGCCTGGTCCATATATTGCGATTAATTGGGGAAAAAGCTTTGAGAATGAAGAAAACTATTTTGTTAAAGACTTTTGCCATGCCATTAAAGATGTACCAGCAACTTTTATCTCAACGCAGTATCACCCAGATGAAAAAGATACACAAACATGTAAAGAGATTCTGCCTTCCTTTGTAGATTTCTCTCACTATAATAAGCATTTAGATAGATTAGTGGCCTTACTTTTCCTTGTTCATGACTACTATGGGGTATCTAATACAAATACACATATTAGAGGAAGTTTTAATAAAGCATTCTCTGTTTTTGTGCCCTATCCCAATCACTGGTACTGGACACAAAAAGATCAAAGTTTACTATGGTTTCCTAAGGGAAGAGCATTTTTTCAAAATTCTAATGGTAGTTGGGAGTTAGCTCTAAGGCATTTTAACAAGTTAAATACAGCTAAGTAAATAAAGGTAAGTATGAGAAGAAGAACAGTTGGGCAAAAGCTCAGTTTAGAAAATAACTTAAGTAAAGTTCAAGAACTAGAGAAGAGTAACTCAATTGATGAAGCAGTAAAACTTCTTGAGAAAATCATTCCTGAGAATCCCTCGGAAGCAAAAGTGTTTTTTAAGTTAGCTCATCTATATTTTAGGAAGATGGATCTTGAAAGAGCTAGTGCTTATTTTCTTAAGGCCCTTCAACTTGACCCTAAAAATGATGAAATAAAGCTTAATCTAGTTACTATTAACCGCATTCAAGGTAACTATAAACCAGCAATAGCAATACTTGAAAAAATGATGCAAAGCTCACTGAAAAAGCTAAATGTAATTTTAGCTTTAGCTGTTTTATATGAAAAAGTAAAAGACTATGAAAAATTAGAAGCGCACCTAAAAATAGGGCTAGAGAATTTTCCTAATGAGCCCAGCCTTTTATACTTACTTAGTAGGATGTATTTTTTAGAACATAAATATGAAGAAGCTTCAAAAGCTGCTGAAATAGCTTCTAAAGAACTTATCTCTAGAGCAGCAGATGCAGTAGAAAACCCTAGATTTGATAATGCTGTGGAGGTTTTTGCTCTTTTAGTAATGGTACTGAAAATTAGTGGAAAAAAAGAAAAACTTGAAGAGGCTACTACCTACTTTTTAAACCTACCTTATAAAGACGAAGCAGATATCTTAGCAGCTATTGTTAATATCTTTCTAGATTATGGATTTTATGAAGAAGGCTTTCAGTACTATAAGTGGCGTAAGTTACCTGAAGTTAAACAGCAATTATCTATAGAAGATCAAGTAGCTCCGCTTGATGCTAATTTGGATGGGATTCACTTAAATCTAGTAGGGGAGCAAGGAATAGGTGATGAACTTTTCTTTTTACGCTATCTACCACTCTTAGATCAAAGAAAAGCTAGCTACACCTTATTTTTAACTAAAAAGATAGTCTCAATGGTACAGCGAAACTACCCTCAGGTTGCTGTGTTTCCAAGAGATGAAGCTATGAATAAACGTGCAGACAAAAACCTTTTGCTAGGAGACTTACCACTAGCTCTTTCATGTTACAGACAAGTTGACTACGAAGGTTTTACACCAGACCAAGCCTACTTAGAAAAAATGAAGGAGCTAATGAAGAGTTTTGGCCCTCCTCCATATATAGGCCTTACTTGGGAAGCTGGCTTGAAAGAGCGCAGTCGTAAAAGCATACCTCTTGAACTTTATATCAAGCACTTTAAGTCATTTAAAGGAACTCTGGTACTATTGCAAAGAATGGTTGAGCAAGAGGATATGAAACTTATTCAGCGAGAGTATAAGGGACATGTAATGGATGCTAACATGCTAAGTGAGAATATTGAAATGACTCTAGCTATAATGCACCTTCTTGATGACTATGTAACAGTATCTAATACAAATATCTACTTACGCCCTAAGAATAGTAAAATGAAGGTAGTGAAAATCAATTATAACGATTGGCGCCTATCTAATAATAAGTATTTTCCAGGGGCTAAAATCTACTCGCTAGATTATGATAGAAATAGGTTGGTGGTAGCGAATCAAATTTTTGAAGATCTATTAAAAGATTTTAGAGAAGCTTTTTAAAGTGGGGAACTATGTTATCAGATGACTATCAATTACGCCTAAGTAAGGCATTAGAGTTAGAGCAAGTAGGTAAGGTTGAGCCTGCTTTAGATATTTATAAAGAGCTTATTGAAGTTTTTCCTAGGGTTCCTGCACTTTACTTTAATATGGGAAATATATCATTTGATACAGAAGATCTTCAAGAAGCTGAAAGTTACTTTAAAAAAGCAATTGATGTAGATCCTTCTTTTAAAGAAGCTCACTTTAACTTAGCTAATACCCTTAAGAGGTTAGAGAAAAATTCAGAAGCTGCTTATCATTATGAAAGAGTGCTGCAAATAGACCCTAAATTTGAATCTGCATATTTTAATTTAGCAAACCTAGCTAAAGAAAATGGAAAGTTCCTAACCGCTATTCGAAATTATAAAGAAGTCTTAGCCTTAAAACCAAGTAATCATGTAGCAAGAAACAATCTTGTATTTACCTATACT
>JAACFD010000023.1 GCA_009937555.1 Chlamydiales bacterium
GCCCTTACTACAAAAAAGCTAGTTAATAGTTTTGAATGTGATACTTTCCTGTCCAGAGCTCAAAGCTACTTTAGTATTTTCTTTAACTTCGCCGGATAGGATGGCGCTTGATAAAGGGTTTACCACTTTTTGCTGGATAAGTCTTTTGAGAGGTCTTGCACCATATAGAGGATCATAACCTTCATCAGATAGGTCAGCTAGGCTTTTTTCATCCCAGCTTAGTGTAATGTTACGCTCTTGTAGCCTTTTGGCTACTTGCTGTAGCTGGATTTCTGTTATTTTAAGCATATCAGATTTACGTAGAGGTAAGAAAGGGATGACTTCGTCAATACGGTTTAAAAACTCAGGTTTGAAATAGCTTTTTAAAAGAGGGTCAATAACTGACATAACCTCTTCTTGCATCACTTCATGTGATCCAGAAGATTCTGTTAGTTTTTCTAAAACTTTTTCAGAACCTAGGTTAGAAGTCATGATGAAAAGAGCATTTTTACAGTTGATAGTCCTTCCTTTGCTGTCAGTAATACGTCCATCGTCAAAGATTTGAAGTAAGATATTAAAAACATCTGGGTGAGCTTTTTCAATCTCATCTAATAGAACAATAGAGTAAGGGCTTCTGCGAATAGCTTCTGTTAATTGACCTCCCTCATCGTGTCCTACATATCCAGGAGGAGAACCTATTAACTTAGAGACGCTGTGCTTTTCCATATATTCAGACATATCTAATCGAATAATAGCCTCTTCTTTATTAAAAAGTTGATTGGCTAATGATTTAGTTAATTCAGTTTTTCCTACTCCTGTTGGGCCTAAAAATAGAAAGCATCCAAGTGGTTTAGATGGGTCATTTAGTCCTGCTCTAGACCTTCTAATCGCTTCGGAAACTGCATAGAGGGCATGGTCTTGACCCACTACTTTCTTCTCTAGTTCCTTCTCTAGTGATAACAGGCTCTTAGCTTCACTTTTGAGTAGTTTTTGCACAGGAATCTGTGTCCATTTAGAAATGATTTCTGCAATAAGTTGCTCATCTACTTCTTCTTTAAGTAATCGTTCTGGCTGCTCTTCTAAACTTATCTGGGCAGTGGCCATTTCCTTTTCAACTTCAGGGATTTTGCTGTATTTTAACTCCGCTACACGGTTGTAGTCAGCTTTGCGCTCAGCTTCTTCTTGTTGAAACTTAAGCTGCTCCAAAAGGTTTTTCTTATCATTTAGGTTGTGAATAAGGGACTTTTCTTTTTCCCACTTTTGCTTAAGCTGTTGAAGTTTTTCCTTCTCTTTAGCGATTTCTTCAGAGAGTTTTCTCATTTCATTAGAGTCGTCTGCTTCGGCTCCTTTTTCTCTTCTGATAGCTTCTTGTTTCACATTTAACTGAGAGATTTTGCGTTCAATACGATCAATTGGTAGTGGCAGTGAGCCAATTTGCATACGTATTAAAGAGGCAGCTTCATCGATTAAGTCAATAGCCTTGTCAGGGAGTTGACGGTCACTAATATAACGAGTGGATAGGTGTACAGCTGCTTGGAGTGCATTTTCTGTGATACGCACGCCATGAAATACCTCATAGCGTTCTTTTAATCCTCGCATGATTGTAAGCGCATCTTCAACACTAGGTTCTTTTACTAAGATAGGTTGAAAACGCCTTTCTAAAGCGGCGTCTTTCTCAATATATTTACGATATTCATTTAAAGTGGTAGCGCCTATGCAATGCAAAGTTCCTCTTGATAGAGCAGGTTTTAGTAAGTTTGCAGCATCCATGGCGCCATCTGTTGCACCAGCTCCTACTAGAGTGTGCACCTCGTCGATAAATAAGATAACTTGACCTTCACTTGATTCTACTTCTTTTAGGATGCTTTTTAACCTTTCTTCGAATTCGCCGCGAAACTTAGTTCCGGCAATTAAAGACCCCATATCAAGAGCAAAAAGCTGTTTGCTCTTTAGGCTATCTGGAACATCTTTTTGATAAATTCTATGAGCCAAGCCTTCTGCAATAGCTGTTTTACCAACGCCAGGTTCACCAATTAAAATGGGGTTATTCTTAGTTTTTCTGGAGAGGACCTGTATGGTACGTCTAATTTCCTCATCACGACCTATCACAGGTTCTAATTTACCCTGAGCAGCAAGTTGAGTTAAGTTTTTACAAAACTTGCCCAGTGCATCAAAAGATGCTTCTTGGCTAGGGGAGTTAAGTTTTTGCTTACCTCTTAGAGACTGGATATGAGATTCCACTTCACTTTCTTTAATTCCAAGTTTTTTAAACCAGCTTTTAATAGGTTCAAAGCCGCAGTGACTATATGATAGAAATAAATGGTCTACTCCCACATAACTATCCTGCCATTTTTGAGATAAAACATTTGCTTGAACAAGCAGGGTCTGTAAGTTTTGTGAACTTTTAGGAGCTTCTATTCCAGAAGAGAAACTAGCGAGGGATTCAAGTTTTTGTTCTAGCTCTTCTTCTAGTTTTTGCACTTCTAGCTTTGAAGCAAAGTGACTTAATAGTTCAAAAAAGTAGCCTTCCTTATTTTCTAGAAAAGCTTTTAATAGATGATGTTCAGTAAGTTCAGTGTGCTTGTTACTTTGTGCTATAACCAGTGCTTGCTCTACAGCTTGCTGAGCTTGGTCGGTAAAATTTTGTGTCATGTTGCCTCCTAATGGTAGAGAAACTACCTATTTTTTAAAGGTTTAGACTATTTTGTTTGTTTTTCTAGTCTAATATTAGCAGTCTCGGTATTTAATTGCTAATTTTTATGTTTTTAGGAGGAATATTTACTAATTCTTTAAAAAACAACAGGTGTTTCTATTTGATTCTCTAAGTGATTGCAGTAGCGAGCTAGTGTAAAAAGATAGTCAGAAAGCCTATTTAAATAGGCGCAGACTTCGCTTTTGCACTTCAGATCTGACTCGTCTATTTTACAGTATAAGCGCTCAGATTCTCGGCAAGAGCAGCGAGCAACATGCAGCTGAGTAGCAGCCAAGCTTCCAGAAGGAAGAATAAAGTTTCTCAATTTAGGCAAAGCCTCATCTTTTTGATCGATCCAAGTCTCTATAGAGGAGGTTGCACCACTGTTGAAGTAAGTTGTATCTGAAACGCTATCAGCAGCTATGGCAAAAAGATCTTTTTGTATTTGCTCAAGCTCCTCTACGATAGAGATAAGAGCTGCATTTGATTTTATATAAACGAGAGCTTGTCCTAGTAAGCTATTTAGCATATCTAAAGAGCCGTAAAAGGATATGACGGGATGGTCTTTACGGAGCTTTTTACCATTAAAAAGCATGGTATGACCTTCATCACCTTTTTTGGTATATATTTTCATGCAATGACACCTAGTTCAGTTCAAGGTACTCTTTACTATCAGCTATCAGTTCTTTAGATAGCGCAATAATACCTAGCACATTTGAAATAAGCATAACAGAAATAAAAAAGTCTGCAAGTAGCCAAACTAGTTCAGCTTTAAGAAGGGCTCCAAGAGGAATAATAAGAATGAATATAAGTTTAAAACGTTTAATGAACTTATCTTTAAATAAGTAAAACAGGACTTTTTCTGCACAGGTATACCAAGCAATAATAGTGGTGAATGCAAAAAAGAACAGGGATAGGGTAACAATATGGCCTGCCTGAGTAGAGTTGAAGGCATTAGAAAAAGCCCAGACGCACATATTAGTACTTTGTTCGCCGCAAGCATAAGCTCCACTTACCATAAGTACTAGAAAAGTTAAGCTACAGATGATCATCACGACTAATGGGGCCATCATAGCAATCACACCCTCTATAATAGGGTTCTCTGTTTTCACTCCTGACTGTAGTACTGAAGCAATACCTATTCCAGCATCTGTAGCGAAAACACCTCTTTCAAAACCAACGCTAATCGCTTTCATAATTCCATAGCCAAGTAGTCCGGATGCAGCAGCATTAAAGTTAACAGAAGAGAGAATAATAAGCTTAATAGAGGGTAAAATGTTATGTGAGTTTTGCCATAAAATAAACAAACAGCAACTGAGATATAAGGCTGTCATAAATGGCACAACAAGAGTGACAGCTCTTATGATACGTCTTGCGCCTCCTAGTATGACAATACCAATAAAAACTGCCATACCTAAACCGAAATAGATGCTAGGAATACCCATCTGAGTAGCTGGTAGTGCAATAGAGTTTACCTGCACAAGGTTACCTACAGTGAGCGCACAAAAAAGCGCACTAAAAGCAAATAGACTGGCTAGTTTTTTCCAGCCAAGTGCATGGTGTAGGTAGTACATAGGACCCCCGACATAACTACCTTGTTCAGTTTGTTCGCGGTATTTAAGCCCAAGCACACATCCAGCATACTTAATGATAGCTCCTAAAAAAGCCATTAACCACATCCATGGTAGCGCACCAGGCCCACCTGTAGTCAGGGCTACTGCCATGCCTGAAATATTGCCTGTCCCTAAGTTTCCAGCTAAAACTGTTAAAAGTGCTTCAAAGCTAGAAATATGTTTCTTGCAACCGCGCTTTTTTTTCCCAAGAAGATGCAAAAAACCTTCTTTGAATAAGGTAAGCTGGATGGGCCCTAAAATAACACTAAGGTATAAGCCAAGCGCTATGATTAAAGGGAAAATAACAAAAGAGGCGATAAGGTAATTTGCTGATTCTAAGCAGGTGCTTAAGTGTTCTAGCATATGTTCCAATGCGATTAATTTTTAAGAGAAAAGCCCATTATAGAAAAAATAGATCTAAATTTCAAAGAGCTTTTTATAGGGCTTTTTATAGCTTCCTTAATGAGCATAAGATTTTTTTTGAAAATTAGGGTATTTACTTCAAAGGTCTTAAGGTAGCTAGAAAGCTAAGTAATTGTGAAAATTTACGTCATTTGATACATACAAAGCTATTACATTAAGTGAGTAAGCATGTTATTAATTTTACTTAAGATTTTTTTTGGTGGTATTTTCTGTCTATATATGGGGGGAGAGACCCTTGTAAAAGTAGCTACAAACTTTGCCATGTCATTAAGAATAAGCCCTGTAGTTATAGGTCTTACTTTTGTAGCCTGGAGTACTTCAATGCCTGAAGGTGTCTCTTCTTTAATGGCACAGTTTTATGGGGAGAAAGGAGATATAGCTGTTGGGAATATTATTGGGTCAAATATAGCTAACCTTAGTTTTGTCCTGGGAGCTTCTGTTTTTGTATGTCCCATTAAAGTAGTTGAGCGTGTTAAGCATCGGGATATGCCGATTATGCTAGCGGCCACCGGCTTTGTCTTTGCTATTCTTTTATTTTCACAGGGACTATTAGGCAGAGTACTATCTTTTGTAATTTTTCTAAGTTTTTTAGTTTACCTATTTTTACAACTTAAGCATGCAAGGGAGTTAGAGTCTTCTGATGAAGAGCACTTACAATCAGACTTGCAAAGTGAATTTAGAGAGGGAGAGCAAGATTTTGTTTCTCAAGGGGTCAATCTTTCTTTAGCTATACTCCTACTAGTTGGGGGAAGCTACTTTTTAGTAGATGGTGCAGTAGCTTTAGCTCAGCTAATGGGAATGTCAGAAAGAGTTATAGGACTGACTATCGTGGCACTGGGTAGCTCAGCACCAGAATTGGCTACTTCTTTAGTAGCAGCATTCAGAGGGCATGGAGATGACTTTTCTCTAGGAGGATTGATAGGGTCCAATGTGTTTAACTTACTGTTTATCTTAGGAATGGTTGGAATATTCTTTCCGCTAAACTATTCTATGGAACTGGTTTACTGGGATTCGCTTTGGATGATTGCTATTACCTTATTGTTTAGGTATATGGTGATAAAAAAAGAGCGTCTAGGGCACAAAGAAGGGGTAATTTTCTTAGGATTTTACGCTGCTTATCTTACTAGCCTATTTTTTGTTAAATAAGAGGCCAGAATCTCCTTATTTCCATTCTTAGATCTTTTAACTCATTGTCAACCGTTTCAAGGTTAACAAGCTCGCTAAGCTTTTGGAACTGCTTGGCGGCAAGAGCTATGTTGCCTCTTGAGTAGTAAAGTTGGGTTAAAAGGAAGTTAGCGCTAACATCTTTAGGCTCTAGTTTAAGGTATTCTTCGAAATAATGAATTGCGTCTTTGTAGTGATATTGCTTAAGAGCAAGGTAGGCAAGGTTAGCTAGTGTAGAGTGCACATAAGGCTTAGACTGTTGCAGCTGCTTTAAATTTTCTAATCTCTTGTCTAAACCTTCTAGCTTATCATCTTCAAGGTCAATAAGAATTTCTAGGTCTTTTTTAGTTAATTTAAATTGGTAGCTTTCCTTGGCGAGCAGAGAGGGGTAGTAGGTATTTTCTTGGGGCTTATCAACAACTTCTTTAAGCAGCTTATAAGCGCTTTTATAATCTTCAAGCATGATGTGCTGATAGGCTTTAAACTCCTTGGCAAGACCTTTTTGCTCAAGGTATAAAAGAGCACTTTCATACTCCTTTAAGGCTTTTTTATAATGCTTCTGTTTCCAGAAAGTGGAAGCTCGATTCATATGGCTTAAGCCAACCACCTCTTTGATATTAACAGTCTGCTGCTTTTTAATATTCACGTTAAAGTAGGTTCGGTCTGGTAGGTTAGTGCCTCTAGCAGTAGTTTCAATATTTAAGTGTCTGTCCTCTCCCAAATAGCGTAAATAGATATGCCCAGGAGGGATTACAATTTCAAGAGGGATATCAAGTCTTTGAGCTAGGCTTAAATATAGTACACAAACTCCAAGACAAACACCTTCCTTACTATCCACTACTGCAGGCAAGAAGGTGTAAGTATCAATATTCTCCTTATAAAGAGAGTCAGGAGGAAAGCGAAACCTTAACTCATGAAATAAGTAGTTATTCAGTGTGAGAATTAAATCTTTGTGCTCTTTTGTAGGGGACTGAAATAAGACATTAAGAGCCATTAGGTCTAAGATAAAATCATAGTGAGCTTTGAGATTTTGTTGCTCTTCTTCGTTTTCTACATGGCTAAAGATAAGAGCAGTGCTTAAATCAACCTCTTTATGTGACAGAGAGAGAATATCATTTAGGTTCTTGGCTTGGTAACCTTTCAGTTTTCGGTTAGCAAAAGGGAGTGAGAGTGTTTTTGGAGGTGATTTTTTTTCATTTGTCTCAGCCAAGCCTAAGACAAAATGGTTAATCTCATTTAAACTTAACAAGAAATCTTCTTCTATTGAGTTTTCAAAGTCTATGTCTAAGTGTTCTTTAAACATACCTTTAATTAGCTCTAAGCTTTGCTTACCTTCTTCAGTTTCAGGGTATAGACAATAAAAAGAAGCTAGTTGATTTAATGACTTAGGGTTAAGCTGGCTGTAGAGAATCTGAGTTTTATCAATAAGCTTAGGTGAGCTATAAAGTATAGTGCTACTTATAAGTAAGCAAAGGTAAAGCAAAAGTTTTAATTTAGGCTTAGCTGTCATAGGGAAAATATATTCGCATTGATGAAAAAAAAACTAAGCAGTATAATAGCAGCTTTCAGGATTTATTCCATGAAAAACAAAAACAGTCAGACCCTTTGTAATTCCATAAATAATTGTGTAGTGAGACTACCAAGGGGCTTTTTTTTTTATAAAGAAGCTAGTCTTGGAGAAGAATAGTTATGTCAACAGACGAAAAAGAATTTTCACGCTTACGTTCCCTTTTTTGGCCTATTCATAGGCACGAACTTAGACGCTTTATACCTATGGGCGTCATGATGTTTTTCATTTTATTTAACTTTAGTGTGTTAAGAGATTCGAAAGAAGCGCTCATCATTACAGCAAAAGGAGCTGGAGCAGAAGTTCTACCTTTACTGAAAGTAGGTGGTGTTATTCCTTTTGCATTTTTGACATTTTTCATTTATCTTAAACTCAGTAATTTGGTTTGTAGGCAGACATTATTTTACCTGTTCATTATCCCTTTTATTGTCTTCTTTATAGTGTTTGACCTATACCTTTTCCCTAACAGGGAAAGCCTTCACTTGCATGGTCTTGCAGATCACTTAGAGAGCCTTTTACCTAAAGGTAGTGGTCTCATACCAGCTCTTGGTTTTATCAGAAACTGGACCTTTTCGTTATACTATATTGTAGCTGAGCTTTGGGGCAGTATTGTTATATCGCTTTTATTCTGGGGTTTTGCAAATGATGTCACTACCACATCCGAAGCTAAGCGCTTTTACGTTTTATTTCCTATGATCTCAAACTTTGCTTTGATCATAAGTTCAACATCTGTGATCTACTACTCTAATCACGCTGATATGTTGGGTGAAGCACTAGATTCCCTTATTTTTTGGGTCGTAACTTCTGCAATTATCATTGTAATTCTTTACTGGTGGATGAATAAAAGCCTTTTTAAAGAAAGGCTACAAATGCAGGGTTTAAGTCATGAACCTGGTCGAAAAGCTGGTAAGAAGGAAAAGATGAAGCTGTCCTTAAGAGAAAGTCTTAAGTTAATTCTGACATCTCGCTACCTCGGTGGTATAGCTTTTATCGTAGTAGCTTACGGCCTTTGTATCCACGTAGTTGAAGTTTTATGGAAGACACAAATGAAGCAGATGTTTCCAGAGCAAACAGACTACCTGAAAGCAATGGGTTATTATACGCTTGCTATAGGCCTTATCAATTTCCCAATGATGCTTATAGGAACTAATGTTATACGTCGCATGGGCTGGAAAAAAGCTGCTTATGCTACGCCTTTGATTTTAATGATCACAGGAGTGATATTTTTTAGCTTCTTAATTTTCCGTGATAACTTAGAGGTCTTATTACAAGACTGGAAGTTTGGAGCTCTTAGTGTTATTGTGTTAACCGGTGCTATACAAGGAATACTCAGTAAATCAACGAAGTACACTCTCTTTGATGCTACAAAAGAAATGGCATTGATTCCATTAGACCAAGAAGAAAAAGTGAAAGGTAAAGCTGCTGTAGATGTAGTTGCCGCTCGTTTTGGAAAATTTGGTGGAGGAATCTTAGTATTAGGAATGCTATCTATGTGGACCATGCAAGCTATGCCACCTTATGCCTGTGCACTTGTACTAGGAACGATTGCCGTTTGGTTTTTAATTTTGAACTTCTTAGATAAGCGTTTTGCAAATTTAACAGAGAAGCGTAAGCAAGAAGAAGAGAACTTAGAAAAAATGGAAGAGAGTCACTCAGGGGCTTAATCCCATAATTCCTCCAGGCCCTTCTTGAGTAGGAGGATTATCCTCAAAGACAGGCATAGGGGGGATGTCTTGAGCTTGTATTGCTTCATACCATTTTAGAGCTCTGTGAATAAATTTTTCTAAGTAAGAAGTTAAAAATTCAATTGAATGATTGGCCATCTTTAGCTGCTCAAATAATATTAAGTTATTGTTCTGGGATGAAAAACTAAAAATACCGTAGCGAGGAGCAGGTTTGAAATTAGCCATTAAAGCTCTCTTGAAAATATCTCTTTTATAGTTTCCTGGGGGGATCTCCCCAAGTGGACAAACCATGACTAACTTTTCCCCTGTAGCTATATCTGGTTCAAGCTGAATATATAATTGGTCTTTTAGAATGAGCTTGCAGCTACCACTACCATCTACTTCAAGTTCAGCATTGTTGCTCTCTCCAAGCTCTTTAATTAGTTGTGGAAAAACTTCCATGACTTATACCTTTCGTTAACTTAAGTCTAAATCTTCTTTATCTTCTTCTCGCCATTCTGACATGACTTCTAATGTATCTTGCTCACCTTGATCTTCGCTTGAACCCTCTTCATCTTCTTCATCATAGTAGATGAACTCTTCATCCTCTTCTTCTTCTAGCTCTATTTCTAACTCTTCAAGTGCTTCAATCATTGCAAGCCATAATTCGTCACGGTGATTACTAGAGCGATACAGCCTAGGAGAGGTTTGTCTGATAGCATCGCGCATTTGTGTGAAAAGAATAATTTGTCCTACTAAAGTACTATCTACACCTAACTTTTTTGAAAGAGCTAAAACTTTATCAGGAGAAGGGTAGCGATCAGTAACAAGGCTCATGTATATTTTAGAAAGAGCTTTAAACGAGATCTTTTTGTTTAGGACAATACCATTTTTCTTGAGAGCATTTTCAATGAGCTTCATACGGGATTTGAAAAAATTATAAACGCCTAGAATAGCTTGAAGCGTTTTACACTCAGTCATCATCCTGTGTAGCTCTCCACGAGGGATAGAGGGCCCCTTAGCTCTGAAATCAGCACCTAAAGATTTAAACAAAAATTTAATCGTTTCTTGCATTTGCTCAAAATCAAACTTCTCAGCAAACTCCTGAAATAGGTCAGCAGGTTCTCTTGGGTTATCTGTAATATCTCTATACATTTCCCTTAAAGCAGTAGGGGATCCCAAGCCCTTTTCTGAAAAGGCTCTAGATTCTTTACCCATATTTCTACCAGCAGCAACCTCTTTACCAAAGTCTTTATTTAGCTCATTCTTAGCCTCTCGAATCTCTTCTCTAAGCTCACCTTCAGTGGTTTCAAGTAAGTAATCTAGAGCTTCATCTGCAAGTGCTGGGTCAGGGTAAAACTTTTTAAGCGTTTGTTGTACCTCTTCTTTTGACTGTCCTCCACCTTCTTTAAGTGCTTGACGTAGTAAAAGAAGAGATTCTTTCTTTAGTTCTGGGTTATTTTTTTGATACTTTTGAGCCACTTCTGAACTCTTAGCTGATTTAGCATCAGAGCCTTTCTCTGCTTTTTGTGTCTTTTTTACAGTAGTTTTGCGGTCTTTAAGTCCTTTGCGTGATTTACGCATTTTTCCCTCAAGAGGGTTGCGTGTTTGCATAAGGGCCTGAGCGGAATCCTTGGCTGCATCTTGTTTAGAAGCTCTTAGAATATCTTTGAGTTCCTTGGCATTTTCAAGGTCCTCAGATTTAGCAGCTTGTTTTGAAAATTGGACATGTTGCTGGCTATGCGAGCGATTAATCCCATCTGTCATAAGATACATCCTGTTAAAGTGGAAGCTCTAAAACTTCTTTTAGCAGCAATTTAGGTATCTTTGCAAGCAAAGTTAGATGAGTTAGTCGCTTTTATTTAACTATGCAATTTGTACACGGCCTAGAGGTTGAATTTTAATTTCAGGGATAATCTCTTGGTATGACACCACAGATATCTCAGGAAACTCCATTTCAATAAGCTTTCTTACAAAGCGGCGTACATCAATAGCTGTTAACATAACAGGGGGCGTACCACCAGGAGGAGTAGGGGAGACGGTATTACGTATAGATTGTAGTATAAGTTGAACAGAATCAGGATCTAAAGCAAGATATGACCACGCTGAAGTTTGCTTAATAGCACCTCGTACCATATCCTCAATTTCAGGGTCTAGAAGGTATACAGATAAAACAGACTGGCCTTGTGAATACTTATAACTAATATAACGCTTTAGTGAAGAGCGCACATACTCAGTAAGTAAGACTGTATCTTTTTCTGACTGTGCCCATTTACTTAAAGATTCCATAATAGTACGCAAGTCTTTAATAGATATCTGCTCTTGGACAAGTCGTTTAAAGATGTCGGTTAACTTTTGAAGAGGGACTAAACGAGTAACTTCTTTAATAAGGTCTGGAAATGACTTTTCCATAAACTCAATCATAGAGCGAACTTCTTGAATTCCTAAGAATTCATTAGTATAGTTTCGGTAGAAAAATGAAAGATGCAAAATCACTACTTCAAGCGGTTTCCAGTACTTAATACCAGCATTCTTTAGTAGTTCTTCGTGCTTATCCTCTACCCATAAAGCAGGCATGTTAAGGGTGTTTTTGTATGTAGTGAATGAAAGATTATAGCGCTTTAGTGCTTCTTCATTTTCATTGGTTAAGAGGTAACCCTTTAAGACTTTACCTTTGATAATAGGGACCTCATTTAGGTGAATATTATACTCACTTTCTTTGACATGAGGGGACTCCGCTCTAACATGAACTCCAGGAAAGCGTACTCCAGTATCTTGGTAAAGTGCAATACGCATACGAGGGATCATTTCTTCAATAAAACTTACACCTTTTTTACGCTCATCTTCAACCAATGATGAAAGTGTAGGATCAATCTCCAAAATTACAGGTAGGGTTAAAGCGTAGCTATCAATACCACCCTCAGATATTACCTCATGGCTACTAGACTCAGATGAAATTGAGGTTGCCTGGGGCGTAGAGGCCTTTCCTCTAGCACCACCTTTTCTTGCAGCAACCCTAAATAAAATAAATCCAATAGTTCCTGCTAGCGTAGCCAAAAGGACGAAAGCCCAGGTAGGCATTCCTGGAATGAGGCCTAGAAGGATCATTACTCCAGAAGCGATTACCAAAGCTTTAGGCTGATGGAGGATCTGTGTGGAGATTTCCTTACCTAAGTTACTCTCACCACCATCATCAGCAGAAACTCGAGTGGTAACCATACCAGCAGTAATTGAAATTAAAAGAGAAGGAATCTGCGATACAAGACCATCACCAATGGAAAGCAGGGAGTAGACTTCAGTTGCCTCTCCTGCAGACATACCTTCCATCATCACACCAATTAAGATACCACCTATAACGTTAATAAGGGTAACCACAATACCAGCAATGGCATCCCCCTTAACGAACTTCATGGCACCATCCATGGCTCCATATAGCTGACTTTCTTTCTGGATAGCAGAGCGTCTTTCTCTAGCTTGCTTTTCATCTAAGTTACCAGCTCGAAGATCGGCATCAATAGCCATCTGCTTACCTGGCATCGCATCCAAGGTAAAACGAGCAGCAACTTCAGCAACCCTTTCAGCACCTTTGGTAATGACGATAAATTGAACCAAGGTAATGATTAAGAAGATGATAGCACCAACAACTAAGTTACCTCCAACAACAAAATCACCAAAGGTCTCAATGATTTTACCAGCCTTAGCCTCACTTAAAATAAGTCTTGTAGAGGAAATGTTTAATCCCAGACGAAATAGGGTGGTGATCAAAAGCAAGGACGGGAAAATTGAAAGTTTGACCGCACTAGGGATATAAACTGATACCATCAATAGGATAACAGCAATACTCAGGTTAATAGCGATTAAAAAGTCTAGTAGAGCTTCCGGTAGTGGAACGATCATCATACCGATGATAGCAACTAGTAAAATAACTAAGACTAAGTCACTAGCTGCTGTGATCCTTTGCATGGCTTTTGAGCCACCAAGGCGTGCGGTAATTCCTTCTAGTATCCTTTCAATTATGTCCACTTAGTTAAGCTCCTTAAGAATCATTTTGGTCTCCATTCAATGAGTTTACCCACTGTAAAATTTCAGCTACTGCTTGGAAAGTTTCCTTGGGAATAAATTGTAGCACTTCCCCAGTTTCAACTAGGGTATGAGCTAGAGGTACATTCCTCATTATAGGGATGTCGTATTTTTCTGCTTGTTTTAATATTACATCAGCTTTTTTGCCTCGGCCCATATCTAAAATAAAGGGGGCAGGGATATTATTTTCTGGTTCATAGCCAATTGCTACAGCCAGATGTTCAGGGTTGCTAACCACTGCTTTAGACCTCTTTACAGCAGCTCCATCTCCACCATAAGCCATTTCTCTGGCAATCTCTTTCCGCTTCCCTTTAATCTGAGGGTCTCCCTCTGAATTTTTATGCTCCTGCTTAATTTCATGCTTTTCCATCATCATTTCTTTTTCAAAAGTATGCTTTTGGTACCAAAAATCGAAAACAGCAATAATGAAGAAAAACAACCCTACCTTAATAATGATATCTATTAAGAATAAAGTAATTAAGTTTAAACTAGCCTCAATAGGATAGGAAACGGCGTAAATAATATCATCTAAATATTTAA
>JAACFD010000224.1 GCA_009937555.1 Chlamydiales bacterium
TTTACCCTAGGGTGTCTCTTTTTTATATAGTTAGAATTATCAGAATGAACATTAATTATTTGGGAGGGGTTATTTTTATCTGTATCTGAAAGGTCGTGTAGGTTAGAGAGAGGGTCGTAAGCTGTTTCTAGATAATAAAAAAAGCGGTTAGTAAAGTGTCCCTCAAGGATGGCTTTTAAACCTAAAGCATACTTTACCTTTCCTCTTGAGCTTCCCCAGAATGTTAATAAATCTGGAGCTAGAATAAAGTTAATAGGTTCATTTTTTCTTTGGTACAGCAAAGAGTCTTTGTGCTTTGATGGTGAAAAATCTTGAGTAGATGAAGTTAGCGAAACCTCTGACAGTGATGTTTTTTTCTCTCTGAAAGAGACAAGGCTGTCTTTATAAAAGGTAAAAACGTGGGATACTAATCCCTTTCTATAAATGAAAACTTTGACAGAGTTAATATTCTTAGGAACAAGGGTTGCTAATAGGTGAATAATTCGATTTTTACACTCTTCTTGCGACCAGTAGGTAGAATTACTAACTGTCAATTGAAGCTGCTTCTCTTCTTCTAGTAGTGAAACAGACTCTATTTGTAAACCTTGATGCTTAAAAGCATAATTAAACTCATAAGGGAGATCTATTGCTTTTCTTAAGCTACCTAGGTTTTGGTGGTTTCTGGGGGCTGTATAGGGTAGAGAGCGATCAAATCTTGGTACAAGGTCTTTAATGGATTCAAAGTCCTTAACAAACGCAGCCTGCCCTACCACGCTTTTACCTTTTACCCAAGCTACAGACAAGTTTAAGCAATTACCTACTCTTGTGAATACGCCAACATTAAAGCGAGACTTTGACTTTAGTTTTTCGTTTAAGTGGTCATACCTTTCTGTTCCTCTAGAATTAACAATAAAGTCTCTCACAGCAGGGTGGTCAAGGTCTCTTGAGTAAGGACTTGGTCGATTTTTTATTGGGTCGTACTCAAGCATAAAGGAGACTTGGTCAATAAGGAAGGGTAAATAGCCTTGAAAAGGAGAGTAGGCAATAGCTGCAAAAGGACCCTTTAAAAAACCAGATCCATAGCCTGCTGATAACTCTAGTTTTCTATTAAGAAATGTCTTTGTAGCTACACCATAATAACTTTTAAAAGCTTTAGTTCCTAAAAAATCATCAGCGCCAACACTAATGTCTGGGACATAAGCATCAAAATCATTTGAGTCTACTAAAAGAAGTTTCAGCCCCATCCCTTTATCAGATTTATCTCCATATCCAGAACCTAAATCTAGTGATGGAATTTCCTGATAAATTCGGAAGTTTCCATTAACCTGTAAGTGAGAAAAAGGTTGTGCAACGATATTAATAGTTTTGTAAGGGAAGTTGTTACTAGCACCAGCCCCTAAAGATCCATAAGGAAACGGACGAGCTGAAGGAGTATTAATATACCCCGTTTGGAGGTACATATTACTTGTCGCTGAGAAATCAGGAGAATGCTCTTTTTCCCAAATTTGAACTTTCTGTAACTCGCTAGCTAATTCTTCAGGGCTTGAAGCAAAAGCTTTAATAGTAAAGCATAAGAAGAAAAGTCCGTATAGCAGATATTGTTTTAGCATTGCACGATTTATTGCTTATTTAAAAGAGGCCATCTTATCAAAGTAATAAGTAAACCGCAACGGCATTATATCTTAACTTAAGACCTCTTGAGCATATCTTTTAAGTCCATTATCAATAATCTCGCACATTTCTATTTTAGAAGGGCAAATGAATGTTGGTAGAGCAAAATCTTCAGCCGCAACCTCTAGAAGCCCAAGCTCTTCAGCAAGATCAAACTCTTCAGCCATAACAGCTTTAATAAGTGGTACAACAGGAATTTTCATCGGCATTACAGAGTCATAGATATTAGCATCAATAAAGGCCCGTTTTTCACCATGTTGGTTAGTAGAAAAGCTATAGTCTCTACCTTTTCCAAACCAGCCAGAAAGGTATGTTTTAGTTGCTGTAAACTTAGAAAATCCAGGTCTGAAAAAGTGTAGTAGCTCCCGTTCTGTATTTTCACGAATCACACTTAGTGAATGGTCAAAAAAACCTAAGAAATCTTCAGCTTCTACTTGCTCTCCAGAAAGAACATCACCTGATATATAACGAATTTTTCCAGATACTTTTCCTGCTATTAACTTATGTATAGGAAAACCTTGCCTTGCTTTGTAAAAGCCTCTTTTATCTTCAGTGATTCCCTCTCCACATACAGCAATTACCTTATCTGTTAGCATTTTATTATGAGAAAATAAATAGCCAATGCAAAGGACATCGTAAGCATCTAAAGTCCAAACTACTTCCTCATAACTTTTTATTGGGTCAATATGGCAAATATGAAGAGACTGATTAGCGCATGGATGCGGACCAAAAAAACTGTGGGAATTAGCATTTTTAGCGCTGGTAAAAGCTGTTGCTTCAGAGTCTTTTTTGTGAACAAGGTGTACTTGCTCTGTAAGTTTACTTAGTACATCAACTCCTAGCTGGAACTCAGACTCTAAACCTTTAATTTGTATCTCCGGTGGAACTGAAAAAGGGGCGCTCTCAATTGCTTTTATGAAAATACTTTTAGGTCTTTTATGGGGATGAGCTAACCTATCAAATGGCCTCGCCTTAATTCTGGCAAACAAACCAGCGCTTTTCATATGTTCAATAATTTGCTCTTCTGATGCCTGCTGTAAATTGAAGCTAGGAAACTGATGATAGGCTTCATTTTCATCAAGCTTAATAACAACATCAAGTAGCCTTCGCTTTAAACCTCTATTGAGCTTTGAAATTACTCCAGATGCTGGTGCAGTAAAGAACCTTCCTTCACAACTTTTGTCCTCAGCAATAGGTTCCCCAATTTTCACATGGTCCCCTACTTTTTTCTTAAGTCTAAAACGAGTGTCTTCAAATGGTCGTAAGTTCAGCGCTATGGAGTCCAGTTTAGTCGCAGTTTTATACTCTTCTTCATCAAAAGTTCGTATAGGACCTGCTGGTTTACCTTCAATAGGGATGTCTAAACCTGAACGAATTTTAACCTCTACCATAATACTATTTCCTTTTTAATCAACCTGTAGCCACTTACCATTATTACCTGGGGGGGGCTTCCTATTTTTTCTTTTACTTTTTTTGCTTTCACTTTCCTTAACAGGGGGAAAACCGGCTTCTTTAACCATTTTTTCCATCTTGTCAAAGATCTTCAGTTCTTCTTCTGTAAAAATACTCTTCTGACTCAGCAACTCTTCAAGCTCTTTAGAAGAGGAATTAGCTAGCTGTTGTATTCTTTCTGGTATCGAGTGAAGCTTATTCAACATTTCTTGCAGTTGGTATAAAAGCTTACCTCCTTCCGAAGTACTTAAAGCTTCTTCATTACTTTTCTTTTTTTGAATAAACAGCTCGTACTTTTCTATTTTTTCTAGAAGCTCTACTAACATTTGTTCGCTTTTTTCCACAAACTTTAGTTTGTCATCAATTCGTTTATTCATTTCTACTCTTTTGATTGGCTCGAGTTTTTCTGTTTATAAAAATCATAATGGGCAATA
>JAACFD010000225.1 GCA_009937555.1 Chlamydiales bacterium
TAATAATGATGTGATTCAAATTAATAATTTAAGCCTACCTCACCCCAGATGGCAGCAGCGTTTATTCGTACTTAAGCCCTTAAGTGACCTTACAAATCAGATTTTACTCTTCCCTTCCCCTGAAAAAACCTTAACTATTAACTTAAAGTCACTTATTAGCAATTTTTCTAACCCAAATAACGAAAAAGTATCTTTACTTCACTCGCCATTTTATCGTAAAATTAAGCTCTTAATATCTAAACAAAAGAAAGCCCTATGTCAGCACTAAATTACCAAGAAGATATTTTAAATAATGAAGCTCCTTTACTTGTTATCTGTGGCCCTTGTGTCATTGAGAGTGAAGAACACGCTATACAGTCTGCAGAGCAGCTTAAGAATATCTTTTCCAAACACAACTGCCGCTGGGTTTTTAAATCCTCATACGATAAAGCCAACCGAACCAGTATTGATTCTTATAGAGGGCCAGGCTTAGAAAAGGGCTTAGAAATTCTACAAAAAGTAAAAGATACTTTTGATGTCCCGATAATGACAGACATTCACACTCCTCAACAAGTTGAGCCAGCGTCGAAGGTATGCGATATCCTTCAAATACCAGCCTTTCTATCTAGGCAAACAGACTTAGTGGTTGCCTGTGGAAAGTCTAGTGCTATTGTGAATATCAAGAAAGGACAGTTCATGGCACCTTGGGACATTCAGCACTCAATAAAAAAAGTAGAAGCTTGTGGCAACCATAAGATTTTTGTTACAGACCGCGGCACCTGCTTTGGTTATAACAACTTAGTAACTGATATCAGAGCTATTCCAATAATGAGCCAGTTTGGCTACCCCATTTGCTTTGATGCTACTCACTCTACTCAACTTCCTGGTGGAAATGGAAAAGACTCTGGTGGCCAAAGAGAGTTTGCACTTCCTTTAGCTAAAGCAGCTGTAGCTGCAGGAGCTAAGGTGGTATATATTGAGGCGCACCATAACCCTAAAGAAGCTAAGAGCGATGCTTCTACTATGCTTTCTTTTGATGACCTAGATAACTTTTTGACACAAGTTATTGCTATCCACGATACCTGTAAGAGTTTTAACCTATGTCTTTCAGAAAAATAATCTGGATCTCTAGCACATGTGCTTTTATTTGTATTGTTGCTCTAGGGCTACACCTCACTGGTGTTAAGCCTCAAGATGCTAAGTACTATAAACAGCTTATCGATGTTTCGAGCAATAAGAAAAGCCTTCCTTCCCTTAGCCAAAGCTCCAACAAACAGTATAGTGAGAAGCTGAGTAAAGCTATTTGGGTAAGTAACCAAAATCAAAGGCAAGAAATCTTACTACTCAGTGATAGTGCTGACTTAGACTTTGTCAAGCAAGAAGGGAAAATAGAGATCATTGAAAATATGAAAGAGGTTAAAATTTGGGTACAAGAAGAACTCTTTTATACTGATAAAAACGGGAAGAAGTATAGTGACCCAGAAGAAACTGAAGAGTCACTCTCTGCTTATCAACAAATTTTAGTCCTAGAGTCCAGTAAAGCTTCATATTATTGGAAAACCCGCCTTATTGTAGCCAATAAAGCTCATATTACTCGATTTATTTCTCCATCTCATGAGCTAGCAACTGGAATTGAAAGTCCAGATGCTATTATTATGAAAGGAAAAGCAAAACTAGCAACTTTAAGCTTTAAAAATAGAAAAGTTCATTTTGATGCAAAACGCCTAAAGGCAGAGTTCATCAGCAAGGGGCCGTAGACATGAGTAAAAATGCATTTTTAGAAGTTAAAAACTTAACCAAAACCTACTCAGGAAGAGATGTTGTAAATGGCTTAAGTTTTTATGTTAAAAAAGGTGAAGTAGTAGGCCTTTTGGGTCCAAATGGAGCTGGAAAAACAACAGCCTTTTATATGACCATGGGACTTATTAACCCAGACTCTGGCCAAGTGTTTTTTAACGGTTCTGAAATTACTAAATTGCCCATTCATAAAAGAGCTGAAATGGGCATGGGCTACCTTGCTCAAGAACCTTCAATTTTTAGAAGTCTAACCGTAGAAGAAAATATTCTCTGTATTTTAGAACATATATGTAGCGATGAAGCAGAGCGGAAAAGACGTCTTGAAGAGTTACTATCAGAGCTACACCTGGAAAAGCTAGCAAAGACTAAAGCATACTCTCTTTCGGGAGGAGAACGTAGAAGGCTTGAAATCACTAGAGCTTTAGTCACTAACCCTTCTTTTTTACTACTAGATGAACCTTTTGCCAATATTGATCCCATATCTATTTACGATGTTAAGCAGATCATCAGAATATTAGCTGAAAAAGGCATTAGTGTTTTAATTACAGATCATAATGCCAGAGAAATTTTTACAGTATGTTCAAGAAGTTACCTTATTAAAGATGGTAAGGTAATGCTCTCTGGATCCGTTGAAGACCTTATCAATAATGAAGAAGCTAAAGATGTTTATTTTGGAGCAGACTTTAAGCTTTAGCAAACTGACCATTACTTGCTAAAAAATTTCTAATCATAGTACGCCCATATTGCGTTTTAATAGACTCTGGATGAAATTGAACGCCCCATATCGCAGCATCCTTGTGCTCAATTGCCATAATCTCATTGTCATCAGAATAGGCTATTACTCTAAATGACTTTGGTAAGGTTTGGGGATCTACAACCAAAGAATGATACCTTGTAACTTGAATATTCTTTGGTACTCCTGAAAACAAAGAGCTATCATAACATGTCAAAGAGCTTGTCTTACCATGCATTACGTTTTTAGCTGGTACAATTGAAGCGCCAAATATATTAGCAATACACTGATGCCCTAGACATACTCCTAGAATAGGTATTCTCCCCATGCAAGACTTAATACAATCAACAGAAAGCCCTGCATCCTGAACATTTCCAGGACCAGGGCTTACTACTAAATAATCTGCTTTTTGGATTAGTTGACCTTCTGGGTCAATACTATCATTAGGAACAACCTCAACGGGCACTCCACAACTAGAGAAGTAGTTGGCTAATAGAAACGTAAATGAATCAAAATTATCTATTAGAAGCAGCATTAAGAAACTTTTACTTAACGAGTTCTATCGCAAAGCTCATTGTCTTGAAAAAAATACTTTATCTCAATAGCAGCATTTTCTTCTGAATCAGATCCATGAGCAGCATTTTCATCAATACTTTCAGCAAAATCAGCTCTTACAGTGCCAGCCTTTGCTTCTTTAGGGTTAGTTGCACCCATAACTTCTCTGTGAAGTAGAACTGCGTTTTCACCTTCTAAAACGCTTACAAGCACTGGTCCAGAAGTCATAAATGAAACAAGATCCTTAAAGAAAGGACGCTCTCTGTGTATATCGTAAAATCCTTCTGCTTTCTCTTGAGATAAATGAAGCATTTTTGCAGCAACTACTTTTAAACCTGCTTTTTCATAGCGAGCTAAAATATCACCAATGTGGTTTTTTCCAACAGCATCTGGTTTAATAATAGATAGAGTTCTTTGAAGGGCCATTATAATATCTCCTAAAGGGTTTAATCTTAAAAATAAAGGA
>JAACFD010000226.1 GCA_009937555.1 Chlamydiales bacterium
TAGTGCCAAAGTAGAAAAAAGATAAGTCCAAAAAATATAAAGTTAAAAATAAATTTTAGCACGGTACGCCTGTAATTACATTTTCTTTTGTTCTTTAAGTTTAACTTGTTACTCTTTTATTTATCAAATTGTAAAAAAAAGGTATAATCTAGGCCTTATCAATTACACTTAAAAAAAAGAATTGCATTATGAGTAATAAAGACCACAAGATATCTGTTTTAACCGCTATTTTAGTTAATATAAATATCATGGTTGGCGCAGCTATTTATATTAACCCTCCTGTAATGACTGCTCAAGTAGGAGCTAGTAGCTACTTGACCTGGCTTTTTGGCGGTTTAATTTTCTTACCTGTTGTTTTAGGTATTACTGCTATTTCTAAACTTTTCCCTGGTGAAGGCGGTTTTTATAACTATGCTAAAGCTGGTTTAGGCAACCTTATAGGGTTTAGTACTGGATGGATGTATTTTCTTTCATATACAGGTGTATGTGCTGTACAACAGTCAGCATTACGTACGATATTAGTAGAAAAATTTCATATTGAATGGATAGCTAACTACCCTCAACTTTTTAATTTTATCTTCTTTTTCTCTTTTGCCTATCTATCCTGCCTTCACTTGCAGTCTGTAGGCCGTATTTTAAACTTTTGTACTCTACTAAAACTTACCCCTCTTTTAGCGGTATGTCTACTCCCTTTTATTTTGCCTGCAAATCCTGAGACAGCTAATTTAACCCTGAGCCCTCTAGATGATCCTAACTTTGGTTTACATAGCCTAGGTATTACTATTCCTTATGCTATTTTTGGTTTTTGGGGTTTTGAGGCTTGCTCTAGTATCAGTCATCGCATTAAAAATAATAGAGCCTCAATGGCTATCTTACTTGGTTTTGTAATAACCTCACTGATCTACACCTTTTTCCACTTTAACCTACTCAAAATTATGGGGCCTGAGAACTTAGGTAATAGTAAGATTGAAGATTTTGTACACTTCCTTCCTTTTAAATCTGCCTTTCTTGTAGACAATTTCCCTGCGTTTATTAACATCTCCATATTAACAGCTTATGCTGTTGCTATTTACGCTGAGTTTACATCATGCAGCTTCTTACTTAATGCTATGGCTAAAGAAAAGCTTATTTTCTTTGATAAGCAATTAAGTCAGCTAAATAAGCACCAGCAACCAACTTATGCTATCTTCACTATGGCTATTGTAGCCTTTTTATTTAACCTAGTCATACCTAAGTTAAATGTAATGGTAGCATTAACCAATATCAGTTTTTGCTTTGCTTTTGTGACTTCATTAATATCGCTATCAGTTATCTATAAGCGTAAAAAAGAATGGAAAAAACAACTTATTCCAGCTACAGGACTACTGTCTTGTGTTTTAGTTTGTTTTTACTGCTACAATACGCTTGATAGCATCTCCGATTTAAGCTTCCCTACCCTAATACTACTACTGGGTATTGGAATGTTTTTAGTTTATCAAAAATCTGAAGGGAAAAAGGCTTAATCAAAAAGCATACTTTGTTGATCTTCGGGTATAAAGGCTCTCAAGTCTTGAGGGAAGAGAATGTTACAGCTGATAGAAAGCCTAACCCCTTCTTGACTAGGAGCCACCATATGCTGCAAATAGGCTGGAAAAGCTACCATCATGGATTCTTTAGGGTATAAGTGCCATTCATTTGGTCCCCATAGATCGCAAAAAGGAGCAGCTCCTCTAGGATCGAAAAAGCAAATAGCTCCTCCCTTTTTAGCTACCTGTACATAGTAGGTAGAAGCTAGGTGAACCCTTGCATGATAGTGCGGTCCATGAAAGCTATTAGGCTCTCGATAATTTGCCCAGCCCTTTATACCAAAGCCCTGCTCTGGCAAATCTGCATTCCACATCTGCTTAGCAAAAAGAGAGGCTGTTTGTATAAACATTGACCTAAGTAATTTAATCTCAGGAAAATCCCAGTCAAAAATATTATAATCATCCCAGGCTTTATCTGTGAGATCTTTGGCGCTTTTATGATATGCCTTTTCACAAATATCAAATAAAGTTTGATTAAAGCTACTCTCAGGCTTAAAGCGCTCGATGATAAGTGGAGATGAAAATAGGTGCTTAATTAACGTCATGTCTTCTTTTTAAAAAAAAACTTAAAAAAAGCCAAGACTTTAGGGAATAAAAAAAGGCAGCTAAATTATTAGCTGCCTTTGCAAATCTTAATAGATGTTGAGCTTTATCTAAGCTTTCTTGCCCTCGATATAGTCAATCACATCTTTAACAGTCTTAAGCTTTTCAGCTTCTTCTTCTGAGATCTCGCAGTCAAATTTTTCTTCGAATGTCATAATCATTTCTGTTAAATCTAGTGAATCAGCATTTAAATCCTCTATAAAAGACTTATTTTCAGATACCTCTGAAGCATCTACACCTAGTTGTTCTACAACGACATCGACTACTTCTTGCTTGATTGACATAAAATTTTCCTCGTTTACCTAATTAGTAGATTTTTATATGAAAGATAAAGGTCTATTCTAACAGATTCGTATATTGCGGTCAAAGCGATTTTAGCAAAGCTAGCAACAGCCAGAGTTACATACTGATGCCGCCATCTACTACTAAAACCTGGCCTGTTACATATGCAGCAGCATCACTAGCTAAATAAAGGGCACAAGCGGCTATTTCTTCGGATTTACCCATACGTCTCATAGGGATCTGTTCTTCTATATCCTTCTTTTGCTGCTCATTAAAGTGCTCAGTCATCTTAGTTTCTATAAATCCGGGAGCAATACAATTACATGTAATGCCTCTTCTTGCTAGCTCCCTTGCTAGAGATTTAGTAAAACCAAACATCCCCGCTTTTGAAGCTGCATAATTGGCTTGCCCTGCATTTCCTTGTATCCCTACTACTGATGATACATTAATAATACGGCCCCAGCGCTGTTTCATCATGGGCTTAGTCAAAGCCTTACAAGTATTATAAACCGACTTTAGGTTTACATTAATGACCTCATCCCAGCTTGCTTCATCCATTTTTAAAAATAACTGATCACGTGTTATGCCTGCGCAATTGATCAAAATGTCTACTCGTTGATGCTCTTTTAAAATCTCATCCATGGTAGATTGTACTTGCTGTGTCTGTGAGACATCTACCTGATAGAAGATAAAATCAGCAGATGGTAAAGCTTCTTTTAGATCTGCAACAACTTGCTGGCCTCTTTGTTCATTAGAACCAAAAATTAATACTTTAGCTCCTTTTTTAGCTAGGCCTAGGCAGCATGCCTTTCCTATTCCAGAGCTTCCACCTGTTACTAGAGCAACCTTACCTTCTAAATCAGTCATTTTTACCTGCTTTTATTTACGATTTTATAGACTCTTGCCATGCGCATATGCTTTCTAAAGCTTTAGCGTCATCAAGATTAATGGTTTTTAAGCTCTTATCAATGCGGCGATTAATTCCCGTAAGAATTTTACCTGAGCCTACTTCAATAAAGTGCTTCACTCCTTGATCTAGCATATAGCGAATTGAGT
>JAACFD010000024.1 GCA_009937555.1 Chlamydiales bacterium
AATAAGTCCCCTAATTTGTTTATGGAGCTTCAATTTTATACAGATAAGCTATCACCACGAATCTCTAAGGGAGACCAACTAACTCTAACTCTAGATAAAAAAGAGCAACTTTCCCTTTTTTGTGTGGATTCTAAAAGCTCTTTTCAAGAAAACCTAAAGCATACAGCTACTCACAACTCTACCCACCCCACACAAAAAACTCACACTCCTTCATCAAGAGGCCCTAGTCATTTCAGCGGAATAGGTTTTAGCTCGAGAGTTGGGGTGTTAGCTTCTTTTAGTGTCACACAGGAGCAAATAGATAAAATCCTGCAAGCTGAGAGCCTTAGCCTTCAATTTAATGACCAGCTTAGCCAAACACCGCTTACAGGAACTTTAAAAGAAAAAAATCTGGATATTCTTAAAGAATTTAAAAACCAACTTAAGAAAAAAGAACTTATCTAAACACTTTTTCTGCTTTCAGCTTTATAGTCTGATTCGACCATCAGTTTAACTAACTCTTTAAAGCTCGTGTTAGCTTTCCATTTAAGCTTATCTTTAGCTTTAGTAGCATTACCTAAAAGTAAATCAACTTCTTTAGGTCTAAAGTACTCCGGGTCAATCTCAACCACAACCTCTTTAGTCTTAGCATTAATACCTTTTTCATGAATTCCAGAACCTTTCCAAGCAATATCAATACCCAATTCTTTAAAGCTAAGTTCAACAAATTCTCGTACTGAATGAGTTTCTCCTGTAGCAACAACAAAGTCTTCAGCTTTCTTCTGTTGAAGCATTAACCACATAGCTTCTACATAATCTTTTGCATAACCCCAGTCTCTTTTAGCATCCAAGTTACCAAGGTAGAGTTTATTTTGTTTCCCTAGTTTAATTTTAGCAGCAGCCTGAGTGATTTTTCTAGTGACAAAAGTCTCTCCTCTTCTTGGCGACTCATGGTTAAATAAAATTCCATTCACTGCAAAAATACCATAAGCCTCCCTATATAGCTTTGTAATCCAAAATCCATACAGTTTTGCCACAGCATAAGGAGAACAAGGATTAAATGGAGTAGTTTCACTTTGAGGAGTTTCTACTACCTCTCCATACAACTCACTTGTTGAAGCTTGATAAAACTTTGCTTTATTCTTTAACCCTAAAAAACGAATGGCCTCTAATATTCGTAAAGTTCCAACAGCATCTGTCTGTGCTGTATACTCAGGAATATCAAATGAAAGTCTGACATGACTTTGTGCAGCAAGGTTGTAAATTTCATCAGGCCTTACTTCATTAATCAAACTGGTTACACTATTTGAATCTGTTACATCACCATAGTGAAGAATGAAAGATACATTTCTCTCATGTAGATCCTTATATAAATGATCTAATCTCTGTGTATTTAAGCTAGAAGAACGCCTTTTAACTCCATGAACCTCATAGCCTTTTTCAAGTAACAGTTCTGAGAGATAAGCTCCATCCTGACCCGTAACGCCAAATATTAGCGCTACTTTACGTTCTTGTGTACTCTCTACTGCAGAAGCCTCTAGCAAGAAGCTCAAAGCAATAATAAGTGCAAATATTCTAAATAGCATTTTCATAATTATCCTCGTACCATTTAACCGTTTTTTCAATACCCTTTTTCAAAGGTGTTTTAGCTTCCCATCCTAATTTTTTTATGCGACTCACATCTAAAAGTTTTCTTGGAGTGCCATCAGGATAAGTAGGATTAAAGACCAGTTTACCCTTATAGCCCACTACATCCTTGATTAAGCTTGCCAGCTCGTGAATGCTAACATCTTCTCCTGTACCTACATTTAAAGGCATATTCCCTTGATAGTTTTGCATTAAAAAGACAACTGCTTTTGCCAAGTCCTCTACATACAAAAACTCTCGTTTAACTTTTCCTGTTCCCCAAACTTCAACCTGATTTTTATTCTCTTTTTTAGCTGACACGAACTTTGCAATTAATGCAGGCATTACATGAGAACTTTTAAGATCAAAGTTATCGCCAGGCCCATAAAGGTTTGTAGGCATACACGATATAAAATCAGTGCCATACTGTTTGTTGTATGATTCACAAAGCTTTAAGCCTGCAATTTTAGCTATAGCATAAGGCTCATTTGTCTTTTCTAAGGGAGAGCTTAATAAATCTTCTTCTTTAATTGGCTGTGGAGCATGTCTTGGATAAATACATGATGACCCTAAAAAGACTAACTTCTTTACCCCTCTTTTATATGCCTGGTGAATTACATTTAACTCTATTGCAAGGTTGTCGTAGATAAAGTCAGCTGGATAGTCAGAATTTGCTTTAATCCCTCCAACTTTTGCTGCAGCTAGTATTACTATATCAGGTTTATTCTCTTTGAAGAAATCAGCTACAGCACTTTGCTCTTTTAAATTTAGCTCTTTCGAGCTTTTTGTAATAATATTATCAAAGCCTTGGCTTTTCAGCTCTTGATGGATAGCTTTACCAACAAGACCATTATGACCAGCTAGATAAATCTTACTTTCCTTTGATATATCCTCTTTAGAAAAAAGAAAAAAAGGAAGTAAGCAACAGATAAAAATAATTTTCTTTAACACACTTATACTCCTTCAATGGTGGTGACCAATGAAGCAAAATAATCAAGCTCCTCAATTAGATCAAGCAAAGTATTTTAATCTTTGAGAGCTGTATAAATCCTATCCAATACCCATTGCAAAAAAGCCTTTGTTTTATCTATGATTTTTTACTTTAAACCTAATCTCAGCTACAAATAAAAGGAGAGTGAGATGGAGATTGAAACACTTAGCCATGACAACACAACATACAAAAGCTCCTCTTTATTTAAATCTAAAGCAAACTATCAAGATCCTTTAGTTTATCAAAAAGCTAGTGAAAACCCTCTTGAATTCTGGGAAGAGCAAGCCAGCAAACTAAAATGGATAAAGAAGTGGGATAAAACTCTTGAATGGAACCGCCCCTTCTCAAAATGGTTTGTTAATGGAAAGCTAAACGCTTGCTATAACTGTCTCGATATACACCTAGAAAATAAAGCAAGTAAAACTGCTATTATATGGGAAGCTGAAGATGGAGAAGTTCAAAACTTAAGTTATCAGGACTTATATAATGAAGTGAATCGTCTAGCAAATGTCATGAAAAGTCGCTTTAAAGTCAAAAAAGGCGATCGAGTGACACTATACATGCCTCTTGTTCCTGAGTTAGTTGCAGCAACCTTAGCTTGTGCAAGAATAGGAGCTATTCATAGCGTAGTTTTTGGTGGCTTTAGTGAAACCTCCTTAAAAGATCGTCTTATTGACTCAGGCTCTAAACTTCTTATAACAGCTGACGGAGGCTACAGAAGAGGTAAGAAGGTACCCCTTAAAGAAATTGCAGATAAAGCACTTGCTTCTAAAGAAACCCAAGTAGAAAATGTTATCGTCTTTCAGAGATTTAAGGGTCAGCATAACCCTCCTCTTCAAGAAGGTAGAGACTTCATGTACCACAACCTTCTCAAAGAGGCTAATGCATTTTGTGAGCCTGAAGTTATGGACAGTGAAGATACCCTATTTATACTCTACACTTCAGGAACAACAGGCAAACCCAAAGGCATTGTTCACTCAACAGGTGGCTACCTAACCCATGCTAAATACTCTACTAATGCTGTCTTTGATATAAAAGATGAAGATATCTACTGGTGTACTGCTGATGTAGGTTGGATAACAGGTCATAGCTACCTAGTCTATGGCCCCCTGTCAAATGCTGCCACTATCTTTATGTACGAAGGCTCACCTGACTACCCTGAAAAAGACCGCTTTTGGCAGCTTATTGATAAGCACCAAATAAGTATTCTATATACAGCTCCTACAGCTATTCGTGCATTTATGAAATGGGGAGATGATCTACCTGCTAAACACAAACTAAGCTCTCTTCGCCTATTAGGTTCTGTAGGCGAGCCTATAAACCCTGAAGCGTGGCTATGGTACTATAATCACATAGGACATAAGAACTGTCCTATTGTTGATACTTGGTGGCAAACAGAGACTGGTGGCATTATGGCCAGCAACCTCCCTGCTTTGAACGACATGAAACCAGGTTCTACAGGCATAGCTTTACCAGGCATTAGTATAGAAATACTAGATAAAGATGCTAGCTCTATAAAAGAAGGAGGAGGACTTTTATCTATTACAAAACCTTGGCCTAGTATGTTAAGAGGGATTTGGGGTGATAATAAGCGCTATGAAGAAGTCTACTGGAGTAAATTTGAAACCTATTTTGCTGGAGACGGAGCATCTATTGATAAAGATGGCTATATAAAAGTTCTAGGTAGGGTAGATGATGTTTTAAATGTTGCAGGACATCGTATTGGAACAATGGAGTTAGAAAGTGTCTTAGTAGAACACACGACTACTGCTGAAGCTGCTGTCATAGGAGTTGAAGATGAGCTTAAAGGACAAGCTATTGTAGCCTTTGTCACTCTAAAAGAAGGAATTGCACAATCTGATAACTTAAAGAAAGAGCTCACAGCATTCATATCACACAAAATTGGACCTATTGCCAAACCTAAAGAGATATTCTTTATGAGCGATCTACCTAAAACAAGAAGCGGGAAAATCATTAGAAGGTTACTAAAGGCCCTTGCTCAAAATAAGGAGCTAGGTGATTTAACCACCCTGGCAAACCCTGAAGTTATTGAAGTCTTTAGAAAGCTTCAGGTTCAAAATGCATCCTCATAGCTAGCCTATAACCTAGACTGCAGTATTCACAACCACAAATACAGCAAGTTATTAGCTAATTTTAGATACGCTAGTAACTTGCTTTTTTTCAGATGAACTATATACCAAAAGAGATGCTGAAAATAGAGATAGCCTAACGGCCAGAAATATTTTTTGCGATCTTGATACAAGCCTTGATGGATATGTAATGCGAGACCATGATCTTGCTTTAACAAGAATAGTCGAAAAATTGTTAGCACCTTATGTATCAACAGAAGATATTTGCAAGCTTTTCAGAGTAGCTATAGATAAGCATTACCCAGCACATTAAATTCTCTATATGCTTGCCCACATAAAAGAGTACTATCCTCTATTTGAGTTTCCTTTATCAGGTTATAAGAGCGCCTTTGATCGATACGAGAGGTATTTAGAAGTAGCTGGTCAATTAGCTTCAGCAGAAGACAAGGCTACTTCTGCTAGTGAAGTATTTTTCAGGTCTAGCTTACAGCCCCCTCTCGCAACAGCCTCCTTGATAATAGAAAGTCTCATTCCTTTTTTAAGCAAGCTTCTCTATCCAACAGTAGAAGAAGAGGGAGAAAATCCAATAATAGAGGCTTTCAAGCACTCTCTAATTTATCAAGTACGGGGTAGTAGAAGTGAAGAAGTAAATTCTATTTTACTAATGATCCAGCTAGACTTTTTAGAAGAAAGCTCTACAGCCTTAGAGATCGTGAAGGATGAGTTTATTAGAACTACTCTAACAGATAGTCATAGAAGTTTAGCTTACCTTGACGAAGCTTTTGCCTACCTACAAGAACTTAAAGCCCAAGCTCTAACAAACCTGCAAGCTAAAGCTCATCAAGAGCGCATGGCTGAGGAGTTTCAACTGCAGTCTCCTGTTGCTGTTGCTGATAGCAAAGAAGAAGAAGGTGACGAGCTCACTACCTTCTCTCCTAGTCCTGCTGCTATAATTAGCGAAATGCGAGTAATCACTCTGACTAATGCTAAAATTCATGCACTTAACTCACTTTTGAAAAGCATTAAAGATCGTCTAGAAGCATTCTTAGGAATGAAAAAACTATCTCTAGAAGGCCTGAAAACAGTATCGGGAGATGTATTTACGGCTGAACAGCTTGAAGAAATATCTACCGCAATAGTAGAGAGATTAAAGGCTCTAGATAAAGCCAGCCCTAGGCATTTAGATAGAGCCGACTCCCCTGTAAGTAGCTCTTCTAGCTTAGATCATACAGATAATGAGGATGATATAGAGCCCTCAAAAATATTAGATTCGTTGCTTGAGCTTGATGAAAATGAACTTAAACATGCTGTTAAAATAGTTGTGTTAGACGTCATTAGAAAAAAAGCATTTGAAGCTTCAGATATTACCAGAATCTATGAGGCTATAGAAAGTAGAGCCTTAAACTTTACTTATCACTATACTCCCGTATTAGGTAAAGAGAAACAACCTCCTTTACCTCTAGAACTTGATCAGGAAGCTTCCTCTACTCTTTTCAGGGCACTTTTAAGAGTCCCTATACAACAACTTTATAGCCTATTTACAGGTGTAGACAGAAAAGACAAAAAGCTTTTAGCTTTACCTGGTATATATACTCTTTCTCATCCACATATAAAGGAGGAAGTGACAAGAGCTTTCAGCGAAACTCTAAGGCCTTTTGTTGAAATAGCTGCACTAGGTGATGATTAAGAGGGTAAATCTATCACTTAAAATAATCTAATACCTATGAATACACCAGCTATCACTAACTATAGTTAATTGTTAGCTGGTGTTTTCTTTACTATAGATAAGCAAAAGTTTTCACCCATATTACCCCTTTCTAAAAGCTCTCAAAACACTGTTTAAAGCATACTTTGTTATTGACACAATAGAATTAGGAGAGTAATATATCCGGCTGTTTTCAAAAAAAAAAAAAAAATCTAACTTCCTTTTTTGATAGGTAAGGGAAGCAAAGATTTAAGCACAGCAAGGATTTTGTAGTATGACTCTTTCTTCACTAGCAAATGTAGCAGTTAAGCCTTTTAACTACGCTAGAAATTCATTTAGCCAGCTTTCAAGACAAAACAAAACTGTTGTGCTTGTTGCAGGTGTTAGTGGTTTAGCTTTAACTATTCTAGATGCTAACAGAGCCCTAAAATTACAGAAAAAGGTAAGTATAAATGAAGATCTACTAGAAAGCTGGCAATTGCGTGTAAGCAACTACAAAGTACTAAAACAACTGAGAATGGATACATCAGCTGAGAGTAGCCTCTCATGTTTTCAGCTACCCCCTTTAGTAGAAAACACCCCTTTAAGCTGGAAGTTTATCTTCTCTTACTGGCCCGCTGCAAGACTAGAGAAAAATGCATGTGGCTATTTAGCATTAGCTCAAGAAGTAAAAAAAATAAATGAGCAACTTAAAAATTTATATGACAAGCTTCTAGAGATTAAAACCTTAGAGGAAAGTAACCAGAATAACATTGAAATTATCCATGAATTTTGCAGCGCAGATACAAGCTACAGGATTGAAATTCTTAATGAATCTGCTAGACTTCAATTTATCTCTTATCTCTCAACCTCCATTCGACTCTCACTTGAACTTGTTAGCTTAACACAAGCAGACAAGCAAAGCTCAAAAAGCTACCAAGAGCTAAGAGAAGAGTTAAACTCTATAGCTGAAAACACCTCTTGTTATTTAATAAAAAACCGTTTAGAGACAGCCTCTGAGGCTTGCTATCTACTAGAAAAAATGGGATTCCCTATTGAAAGCTTATCAGCCACTCCTCAAAGTTCTCAACTTAAGAGCTGCTTTTCAAAACTTGCTGAAGTAGGCAAAGCTGGCTTTAAAGCAAGAGTAGTAGCAGTTGCTAAAGCTGTTCGTATAGAAATAGCAAGCCTAGATGAACTAGAGAAAGCAAACCCTCAAATGTCACAAAGGCTTGATAAAGATATTGCACCTCTATTTACAAAGTTCCTTGCGAGCTTCCCTACTAAGTTTTGTGATGTAAAAGAATGTGAAGAACTCTCACTAACACCTATCTCTGACACATCAGATATTTGGAAAGTTCTCAAAAGGTTCTTTCTTTTAAAAATATCTCAGCATAGCTCTAAAGGGACACCACTGGCAGCTATAGAAAATATACTTAAAACTAGTAACAGCCTTTCTACTGCTTTCTTTTATCTTAAACACGGTATTATATATTCTATTTCTAGCAACGCTAATAGCTTTTTCTTTAAAGGGCAAAGACAAGCTTCCTTTTCACAGGAACACTTGCTTTTTACACTATTAGACTCTGACGGAACGCGTCTCTTATTTCACCCTAATACTAATAAAGGTATAGAGCAAGGGAGCAACTTTTACCTTGAGTCTTTTTTTGAAAATAAGGAAGCAGCTCAAAATTTTAGTTTAGTGGACTTGTTTTTAAAGCCTGAAATAATTTTTGAAGGCTATATGCTAAGAGAAAAAGATCTTCCCTTCTTAAGAATATCTCAAATCCTTTGGTCCCCTCTTATAGATCTTAAAGAGATGCAAACTGCAACTAGTCAGTTTTTTGCATCAGGTTCTGATATGCAAAGATTATCTCTAGTTGCTCATCTTGATGAATTTTACCCTAGCTTTACTCCATCTGATGATTGGGAAGAAAAAAAGCTATACCTAGCCTATTTAGGGTATTTAAAAGCTGCTGAAGTATTTATAACAGAGAAGGAAAGAGCAGCTATAGAGCAACTACCTATAGGTAGCTCTCACCAAAGAGTTCATGTAGATATAGCAGCTACAATAATTCAACATGTTATCCCCTTTTTAGAGGGCCTTACATACCCATCTACTGCAAACACTATTACTAGAAAGCTACAAGAATACTGCCTTGATACTTTTGAAGATGATGAGCAAATCAGCAATACTTTTATGTTTATGCTACGTTTAGCTGAGTTAAAAAACAGCTCAACAGCCCTAGAAAACTTAATAGAGCACTATATAAAACCCAAACTAGGAGCAGATCATCCTAGTTCAGAATGTTTTAAAGCAGCATTTCAATGGGTGCAAGCCATTAAAGCAACGGCTGAAGAGCAAATGAACGCTAACTTAAGTAGAGAAACTGAAGAACTTGATGAAGAAGTAGCAGCAGTTGCTAAAGCTGTTGATAGGGACGAGTTATTTAGCGAAATAAAATCCCTTGTAGCATCACCTATACGTAGTGGAATGTTTGCGGCTTTACTAGCAAAGCTCGCACCTTTTCCAGAGCTAAGAGCAATAGAACTCCCAGATAACCTTCAAACAGCATCAGGATCTCAATATACAATAGCTCGTCTAGAGGAAGATGCACTAGCGATACTAGAGGAATTAAAAGGGTTAACAGATAGGAAAGATGGCGATATAAGCTCAGAAAGTTCCACTAGCAAAGAGTCTAATAGTGATGATAGCCATACATTAGAAAAACCAGTGAGCATACTAGAGTTCATAACAGAGGAAGATGAAGGTGAGCTGCTACACACTATCAAGCTGCTTATAATTGAGCACATGAAGAATAAAAATATTGCTAAGCTGAGCCTTAGCACTCAACGGATTTTTGAAGCTATTTTAAGTCAGCTTCAAGATCATTTCTTTTACTACCAAAGTACTGACGAAAGACTTGGAAATAAAACTCATATAGGCATAACTACACAAGATAACTCTAGCTTAAGTAGTGAGCGCTCAGCTCTCTTTAGAGCTCTACTAAGAGCTCCTATACAAGAGCTATATCAATTTGCTGAGTATAGCAACTCTGTAGAGAAAGACTTGCTAGCTCTAGATAAAATAGCTCCGAGCTTTAACCCAAGCCTTGCTCAAGCTATTACAGGAGTTTTTGAAGGAGTCTTAGGGCCTATAATTTTCAAAGCTGTTTCAGAAGAAGAAAGTACTTTTTAACACTTTTTATGCCTTTTCAGACGTAAGTAGCTATACATGAACTATAATAGGCATATCAGCTTACAAGCTTTGCAAAATTAAAGAGTCAGCAATCAAGCTTTTATAGATTTTTGCTAAAAACGACCTATTTTCAAAGTATTTAAATTTTTTATTAACAACTATAGCTTAATAAATTAAATGCTATTTTATCTCTATAAACAGCTCCTCTCCTAAAGATCTACTAGCTACAGGTAAAAAAAAGTATTGATCAGATCTACCTCTATAAAGTACAATTTTTTGCCAAAAAAAATTAACCACCTAAAAACATAGGATTTTATAATGGCAAGCTCTCTTTCAGCTAGATTTACGGCTAAGCCTCTTCAACAAATAGAGCACCGTTTCCAAAATTTATCCCCCCTTCAAAAAAAAGCACTAGTATCAAGTGCTGTTTTGGTGGTAGCTGCTGTAGCCTTAGAAGCTCTGATGACCTACTCAATTAATGCAGGCACCAGCAGACTCAACAAGCAAGCAGACATCTATGCTACAACTTTAAATGGTAAGCCTGACGAGTATGTTAAAGAAGCCGCTTCAAAATGGACCGCGGAAACTAGCAGAACTAGCCCTGTAGAACCTTTCGTTAAGCCAGAAGTTTTAGATTTTTTACCTATTCTTTTTTCCAGAGCTGCTCTGAAACACTACACTCAAGCACAGAAAAATTTTGAACAGGAGCAGAGACTATTTAATGAAACAGAGCAAAGAGTTAATAATGCATGGGATGCCCTTAAGTGTATTTCAAACTTTCAAACTGCTCTAGAAAGTTGTGCTATTGACATTCGTACTATTCTAGGCCTTAGCGCAGAAGCTAGAGCTAATTTTAACCCTGAAAACCGAGCTGGAATCATCTCTAATTCCTATAAAGTTTTTAGAGTAGCAACTGACTTTATCAAAGCATGTGATGGAAGCATAACAGCTGACCCTACTGCTGAAGAGGTGATGCAAAGGTTAAAAGAACTTTCTGAAGTATTTCCTAATGCAAAAGAACTATTAGATAAAGCTAGCAGCTCATGTGAAATTATAGCTAAACTATCACCTGAGCACCTTGTTACATTAACAACAGATGAAGTACATAGTAGTCTAAAGCTACTTGCTCCAATGTTTGATAGCCTACCTACCCCCCCAAAACATTGAATTTGAAACACTTCCAGTTTCTGTCGCGACTGCTAGAACTCAAGAGGATGGAGGCCAGAAGCGATCTCCACTTATAGAAAGTAAAGGCAGTGATGATGGCCATTTTTCCGATGAAGAACATAAAGATTCTGCTCCTGTCACAACAAACTCTTCTCCTGTTGTTGAAATGATGGTCCCTGTAGAAGTTTCAACAGTATTAGATGAAAAAGTAAAAACTTTTCTGATTAACAAAACTTCTCAGTTCCAATCAAGCCCTAGAAGAGCTGGAGAATTACCTAATCCTATCATTGTTGCTGTAAGAAATGCTTTGAGTCAATTACCTCTTGATACTAACTCTCCTGAGGCTGCTTTCTTACAATATGTTATACAGCTTCATCAAGCTAATGAGTTTGAAGCTTGCCTAGCTAATTTTCATGAGCACCACATAGCTGGAGCGGAAGTTTTTGAAGGTGAATCAATAAACTATAAGCAAATAGAAGACGCTTTAACTTGGATGCGCGATACAGTAGCAGATGCTGTAGCTGCAAGTGCAGCATTTTTTGAAAGCCCTAGTGAAGCTCAAATAACTCAAGCGATTCAAGCCTCGCTAATAACACAGCGCCGCTCAGAAACTTTTGAAAAATTAGTCGACAGTTTAGCTAAGCTAGTTTCACCTTTCTCTAAAAATACAATCCTAGATGTAACAGTAGCTTCTGGTAAAAGATATGCTAAGAAAGAGCTAGAAAGTGACACTAGAGCTATTTTAGAAAAGCTAGAAGCATTAGCACTTGATAATCAGTTTAGTGATAATGAAACTGAATCATTAGGTTCAAGAGAAGAGAATGAATTTCACGAGTCTCATAGTGATGAACGTCACTTACATGATCAAGAGAAAGGCATTCAGCTAGTCTCTGTAGGTGGAGCAGCTGAGGATTCCCCCTCAAAAAGATTATCTATAGACTCCTTAAGATCTGTAAGTCCCGCGCTTCTACAAAATCTAAGTACTCCAAATAAAGGAGAGCTTACAAAATATATTAAACATACAATTATCAAAGTATTGGAAGATAAGAGCTTTGAAAACGCTGATCTAACAGCCCTGAACAGAGCTATATTCTCACAAACCTCTGATCTTAGCTTTAGATACCCTCCGCTATCAGAGGACTCTGCTGGTTTTGCTACCCCTTTACTAGTTCTATGCTCTGAATTCCCTGGACAGATTGGTGCTGAAGTAAAGAATCAACTTTTTGCTCTATTGCTTAAGCAATCAATTACAGAGGTTGCGACAGGAGAAGAACTCTGCCTTGGTCAATTAGATCCAACCCCAGTATCAAGTTTAGATCTTGACGCTTTAGCAGCATCTATTAAAGCTTGCTTTACTGATGTTTTATCAGCTAGATTACCAGAAGCTTAAATGTAATAGGCAAGGTGGCTCTAGGCCATCTTGTCTACTCTTTCTTAAATATTTCTATTAAAAAATTTCTCACTTAAAAAAGCGCAGCTGTAAGCTATGGGATAAGTGATCCCCAGCCCTAGTATAAACAAAGCTATCAGCAGAAAGCTTTCTTTATTAAAAGGCAGTAGAGGTTTAACAAAAACCATTAGAAAATAACTAAGCAGCCCTATTTGCAGTAAAGAAAGAAAAATTCTTAGAATCCTTTCCTTGGAAACTAGCGGATCTCTAAGGAATAATCTATGCTTCTTAACTAATAGTTCACCTATATAAATTCCTAGAGCTACGCTGTAGTATTGCAAGATTTTAAAATCAAAAAAGATAAAGTATAAGATAGCAGCTAACACTACAAAACAAGCTAGAATCGAACTAGATGAAAGCTTTTTGACATGAAGCAATATAGCAGAACGATAAGTCAGGTAAGGCAAAATGCATAGCAGACCTAAAAGCCAGCCCACCAAAACATCAGAGGGATAGTGAACTCCTAGGTAGACTCTAGAAAACCCAAGAAATATCGGGTAAAAAACAATAGCTATTTTCCATTTTATATCCTTGGCAAAACAGTAGGCATACGCACTCCAAAATGCAGCTAGTTGAGCAGCACCTGAGGGCATACTTAAACCATTAACCTTAACGATTGCAATCGAGGGGTCTACAATAAATGGTCTTTCAATAGCGAAGTATTTTTTAACCCATACATTAACCGCTGAACATAGTAGAGTAAGCAGTAAAAGCTCTTTACCTAAGTCTTTTCGAAACCCCATCCAAAGACTTACTAAAAATAAGGTGTAAAAAGGGAAAGTATCAATAAAATTTGTGTAAAAAAAGAAGGTGTTAAGCCAGTCATATTGATGGTGATGCAGAAGATGCATCCAATTTCGTTGAGCTGCAAGAAAGCTCTCTAAATTTTCAAACATGGCATACTCATTTTATACATTCTTAAAAGGACAAGCACTTACATGATCATTGATTAAGCCAGCTGCTTGCATATAGGCATAGATAATTGTTGTACCAACAAATGTCATTCCTCTTTTTTTCAAATCTTTAGATAAAGCATCGCTTTCTTTACTAGAGCTTGGGCAGTCTGCTTGCTTTTTCCATTGGTTAACAATAGGCTTTCCACCAACAAACTCCCATACATAACGGTTAAAGGAGCCAAACTCTTTTTGAATAGCTAAGAAGGCTTTAGCATTCTTTACAGTAGACTGTACCTTGAGACGGTTTCTTACTATGCCAGGATTTTCAAGAAGCTTAGCTAACTTTTTATCAGTATATTTAGCAATTTTTTCAGGGTCAAAGTCATCAAAAGCTTCTCTATAGTTCTCTCGCTTTTTTAGGATAGTATTCCAGCTAAGTCCTGCTTGAGCACCTTCTAATATCAAAAATTCAAAATGCTTTCTATCTCTTTTAACAGGTCTCCCCCACTCTTTATCATG
>JAACFD010000227.1 GCA_009937555.1 Chlamydiales bacterium
TCTTCAGAGGGGAGTGTTATATATGAACTTTGTTTATTATACTTTCTGAAGTCAATTCGATTGACATGATTTTGTGATAACATCCCTGGAACAACAGAAGAATCAATGTAATAGCCTGTATCTACCAGGGCTTGAAAAATAGCATTAGTATGAGGTTGTATCCCGTATCCTCCAGCTCTATAGGCTATGCATTCATAACTTGGTATAATCTTCTGAAGCAGCCCTTCAAAGTATTCTTTACTGCACTTTAGGTATTTCCTTGCTAACTGATAACATTCCTGTTCGTCTAAGCTTTGTCCCCCTAGTAAGAAGGTCTGGTGAGGGTAGGAAAAAGTATCCTTATTTCTTTTAGTGAAGGGCCAGTGCGGATGTAAATGTGTTTGTACGTCATGACCGCTATAGATAGCATTTTGCAGTTGATGCTCTACAGCTTTAGGGAACTGAGTGTTTCCCTGGTTGTAAAACCACTGAAGGCAGAGGTAATCACAAAAAAGTGTCATAGGGACGTTATGCTGTGAGCAAAGATTTAAGAGCTTATCTGTTGGTTGAATCATGATGTCTTTTTCGGGGTAATAGTTTTTACCCATAAATAGCTCATAGTCTGCTGAAAATAAGATGTAAAGCATAGTTAGTTCCTAAAGGGTTAAGACCTCAATAGTTGCTCTTAAGAGGAGCCATCTTAGCAGATGGAAATAAAAAAAAACTAGTTTTATTGGAAAGTTTGGAAAAGCAAGCAAAAGAAAAAGCCTTAGCTATGATTCTATTGCTAGACTTCGTAGCTAAGGCCAAAACAAGGGGGGAAATTATATGGTCCTAGATTATAGGACTAAGCTGTTAAGAATTAATGAAGCTAAATGGTTTATTGTAAAACTTTTCAGCTCTAGTGATAAAAAAAGCCTTAGCTATGATTCTATTGCTAGACTTCGTAGCTAAGGCCAAAACAAGGGGGGAAATTATATGGTCCTAGATTATAGGACTAAGTTGTTAAGAATTAATGAAGCTAAATGGTTTATTGCAAAACTTTTCAGCTCTGGTGAAAAAAAAACCTTGGCTAGGCTCAAAAGAACCTAACCAAGGCCAAAAACAAGGGGGGAAAGAAATTGTGTCATTACAACACTAATCTTTTAAAATTGGCTCACCATTGAAAATATGGTTAGCCTTTTTTTTGCTAAGCATTAAACACGTTATATTTTTTAGATGCAATAGAAAAGTAAGAAAAAAGCAAAGAAGAAGCGGAGCAAGTAGCAGATGCAGAAGAAGAGAAGGTGCTATACTCCATTGCTCCCCAGGGAGAGTACAAGCCTAATAATGCCTCAGAAGCTGAAAGCCCTTCTCAAGCTAAGGTGATCACACCACCGTTAGCATCCTTTACTATACCTGGTATTAATTTAAAGTTTTATTTTTATAAACCTTTAATAATTAATTGCTAAAATACTTCTGGTTTTTTAAAAAAACAAAGAGTTTTTATATGTCCAGTATACCATTTACTAGCTTCTCTTCGTCGAGCAGCAGTTCAACAAGCTCTTCAGGCCAGCAAGAAGAGAATAATAAAAGAATCAGAAATACTACTATTGAGCAAACAAGTGAAGCGGCTCAAAAACGCATAAGAACAGGGAGTGTCTCACCCTCTTATTTAGATGCTATCGGAAGGCTTCAGCTGCCTCCTTTGTTGGCTATGCGCTACTCTTCTTCTTATGATGATGCTCTAAGTAGAGGTTTAGATCGTAGAACTGCAGATATCCATGCTGTAGCAATAGCCGTGCACAATAAAAGCTTTCAGTTTGCAAAAGGTCTAGAGATAGCGATTATAAAATGCCACTTAAAGGGCCTAGAGGCAACTAACTATGCTAAAAACTTTGAAAGACTGACTTTAGTTGAGAAAAAGACAGATCATTATGCTATCAGCTGTTTAAAACTGATGCTCTCTGAAGGAATCCCAGAAGATCAAGCGAAGATTATAACAGAGGATTACTGCACTTTATTAAGCTCGGGTCATCCTGAGGGTTTTGCTCTTATGTACTTGAAATCAAGATTATTAATGAACTTTTCTCATCAGAGGACTTTAATATTTACTCATAACTACTTTCTTAAAAGAACAGAAGGGAAAGGACAGGAATACGCTACTGGTTATGCCTTGTTTAAGGATTTTAATAAGCAAGCAAATATTGAAGAAGCAGCTAATAGATATGCTCTTGTATTTGAAGAGGCTGGAGGAGCAGACCTCTCTCCCAATTACAGACAAGCATATGCTAAAGCAAAAACGGCTTTAAAAATGACGGCTAATAAAGCTCATGTATATGCTGCAAAAGTAGAAGAGCTAGTAAATGCTGGTAGAAGTATCGATGATGCCTATTTATATGCTGAGGCTCAATATAGATATACTTTAAATGATAATCAGGCAGCACGCTTTGTAGATATAATAAAACAAGAAGAAGCGGCCGGAAAATCTACTTATTATGCTTTGACCTACTGTAGATTCTTACTCTTACTTGGAAAAACAGAGACAGTATCGAGAGAGGCGGCCACTAAGTTTGTAGATTTAGTTGATAGAGAGCAAAAATCACCTGTACATGCTAATGCATACTGCGTATTTAAATATCATTTATCTGTAGAAGGTGAAGAGCTTTTAGCAAATCTTGTAGCACTTGCTGAAAGCAAGGTAAGTGAAGGGTTTTCAGAAGCTGCTGCTGTTGCTTTTTCTGGCATTATTCTTCTAGAAAATAGATCAGTAGAATACTCAGAAGCTTATGTGAAAGCTAGATTTATAGAAGGTAAGAGAGTAGAGGAAGCTAGGCAAATAGCTATCGAGCAGGAGGCTCCGGCTAGTTTACCTAGGTTACAGAGAGAAGCAAGCATAACAGCAGCTTTTGAAGGTGACCTTGAAGAAGAGTTTAGGTTAGATATCAATGACCCTTTGAATATCATCTTAGATGATACTTCTGATGAAGGTTAAACTTATTTAGCTATCTTGCTTTAACTAAAAAATAGCTTGAAAAGCCTTTTAGTGTCTTCACTGTTAGAGACATCGTCAGAGTGTGAAATAGTAAAGAAGAGTCCTTTACCTAGCTTACAGACAGAGAGAAGCATAACAGCTTTCGGTTCTTTATTGGCATCCTCCCTTTCTCTTTAGGGAGGGGAGGATGTCAAAGGAGCACTCAAAAACTACTCGTTTAATAGGTAAAAAGGCAAATCTCTCTTTGCTTAACTTTCTAAATTGTCGGGTAGATAGTCTACTAATTCTTTATGTAGGCAAGCTGTTTAGCTATTTTTCATTGAAGAGTTCCATTTGTTTTTCAGAGAGATTCACTAGCTGATGGCTTTCAGATCCTTATAGTATTGTTGTTTTAAGTTTTGTAAATATCTGATTACAAACTAGATATGTTTTTATTCTTAATTAAATTTTAAAATTTAAAATTTACAATCCCGTGGGAAAGGTAAAAACGAGGAGAGGTGTCAATGAGTGACTCATCAAAAAT
>JAACFD010000228.1 GCA_009937555.1 Chlamydiales bacterium
TTATAAAGGTCCTTCTAAGGAATTTTCCTTCTATTGATTCACAGGCAATTATATGGAAAAGCATTTCAGATAAAGCGGCACTAAACCCTCATCGACTAGTTAAGATGGCTCTTTTTATATATATTGCAAATATAATGGAAGCGACAAGAAAGCTTCCAAGAAAAGTTGCTGTAGAGCTTATTACAAAAGCTCTGCAACCAGCCCTTAGTTTTTCCAGCCCTGTAGGGCTCCTCACTATTGGCCCTTTATAAGATGGCTACTGCACACATACGTTGCTTCCTAGTGGAAGCGATTCATACATCCACTTAGCGTCTTCTGATAGAAGACGTACGCACCCCATACTTGAAGGTTCTTTAGCTTCAAATTTCTCAATTCCTTCCCGAACAAAAGGGTGCTCCCCAACAAGCATGCTGTGAAAAGCTATATGACCATTAAAGCGTGTAATATAAAAGAATGAAACATCTAAATCGCCTTCTTGAAAAGAATCTGAGTCTTCTTTCTTAAAAACCTGGAACACTCCTTTGGGTGTGCTATGGCCTTCCATTCCAGTAGAGCAAGGCATTTTCCTAACCAGAGTATTATCGCAAAAGACTTCTATTTCTTGTTTTTTAGTGTCTACTATTATGTCGTAACAAGAGCTGTGATCTACAGCTTCTAGACTAAAAAAAGAGCAAAAAGTCAGGGTAATTGCAAGAAAGATAAGGCGCATAGAAAGAAGTTTCCTTTAGTGAAAGTAGTAAATAATAAGCTAAAGAATAATCTTAACCCTATTTTTCTTCTACTATTTTAAAAGACAGGTAAAAAAACAAAAAAACAGCTTCACAAGCTGTCAAAAAAACAATATTTAAAAAAAAAAATCTTTTTTAAAAAGAGAATCTAATACATAATTTTTGTCCTTTTAGGCTTATCAAAAAGATAAAGAGGAGTTTTAGTTATTACTAAGTCATTAATATCCCGTCTTCCCCCTAGCGTAAACTATATCCCAAAACTCTCCCTTGGATATGCTAATAAAGCTTTCTACCCCACTAACAGACAAGCACAAGCTGCACTTATCTCAGCAGTTGCTATGTTAATAGTAATTGATATTGGCAGGGCACAAGAAATTTATGAGAAAGAAAAACACTTAAAAACAGATGCAACAGCAAAAGCTTTTAACTATCAAAAACTACTCGAAGCTGAGCTTCAAAAATTAAGGGGCTTTACTTTTGAAAATCAAGCACTAGATATAGTATTGAGAGATTTCACAGATAGCACAGATAAGCAGGAAAAGAAGCCTGAGCTTTCTCGCCAAGATACTTTTCCTATTTTCTTAAGTTCATACCTTGCTCACAGATCTTTAATAGAAACTCATAAAACGTGCCTAAGCTCATTAGAAACTGAGAGCTCTAAAGTCAGTGAAGCATCTAAAAGTCATTCTACTTTAGTTAATATTTTGCTTAGCTTTAGACCTTTCCTATGTTTAACAGCTAATCCTCCTGAAGAGAATGCCCTATCTATACCCTGCAAAGATGGTGAAACGCGGCCCTATGAAAGCTTTTTTGAGAAAGCTAGTAACTTTGATCTTATATCCGATGATGATGAATTTAACAGAGTTTATGATGAGTTATTGAAAAGGATGCTTAACTTATATAACTTTATTTTTGAAGGTAGTAGTAAGCTAGATCAACTTACCTTGAAAGACTTTAGAGTTCTCAAAAGAAAGCTTGAAGAACTTTACTCAGGTTCTTCACTACTCACAGCACTAGAGCCCATACTTGAAATCACGGAGAACTCCTTGGAAGGAGTGGAAGAAGATTATAGCAGGTTGGAAAATGACTTAAGAAAACAAGCTGGAGAAATAAAAACTCTAGAGGTAAGGGTTAATCAGCTCTTTGGAGAATAGTTAACTCAATTTAGTTAAGTAGTAAGTAGATAAAAATAAAGTGCATTAAATTAAACTCTATTTTATAAATAAACTTTACAGTATCTAATGAGCGTGTAACTTTTATATGTTTTCTTATGAAAAATCCTCTGAAATGCCATGTTCACAACAAGAGCTTTTTGACTGGCACAAAAAAAACTCAGCCCTCAGACGCCTCACTCCACCTTGGATGAGAGTAAACGTTTTGCAAGAAGCAGATAGCTTAGCTAAAGGTTCTGAAGTTACTCTCGAAATCAAAGCAGCCCCTCTAATGAAGCTTAAGCTTATATCTAAGCATACTGACTACCAAGAGGGAAAAGAATTTACTGATACTATGCTAAAAGGTCCATTCTCTTATTGGAAGCATCGCCATCAGATGATAGATAATGGAAAGGAAAGCTCTATTTTACAAGACTCCGTTGAGTACACACCTCCCCTACCTTTCTCTAACCCTCTAATAAAAAGTGAAATAAACCGTTTATTCAACTACAGACATAGAGTTTTGAAAGCTGATTTAGAACTTATTAAGCGCTATGACAGCTCTTGCATGAAAATTGCCATCACAGGAGCTACAGGTTTAGTGGGATCAGAATTAAAACACTTTTTACGTAGTGCTGGACATGATGTTTATACACTAGTAAGAACTCCTTGCAAAAGTGATAAAGAAATTAGGTGGAACCCTCTAACAGGTGATATTGAGCTAAGTAAATTAGAGGGCTTTGATGCTATTATCCATCTAGCAGGAGAAAACATTGGCTCAGGGTATTGGACAAAGAAGAAAAAGCAGCGAATAAGAGATTCCCGAGTAATAGGAACAAAACATCTCGTAGCAGCTTTAAATAATTTACAAAATCCTCCAAAAACCTTGATCTCATTTTCAGCTATTGGTTTTTATGGTGTAAAGGCCCTAGAGACTGATGAAGACCATTCAAGTTGTGGCAACGACTTTTTAGCTTCAGTTTGCTCTGATTGGGAGCAAGAGGCTCTTCAATACAATAAAGGAAGGGTTGTAATTCCAAGACTAGGGGTAATTCTTAGCCCTAAGGGCGGGGCTCTTGAAAAAATGCTTCTACCCTTTAAGCTAGGATTTGGAGGAAAAATTGCTTCAGGAGCGCAATATATGAGCTGGATAGCAATTGATGATGTTATCTATAATCTATATCATATGCTTTGCAATAAAACAATTAGTGGCACTTTAAACTTAACAAGCCCAAATCCTGTAACTAATGAAGACTTTTCAAAAGTACTAGCTAAAGTCTTGAAAAGGCCCTGTCTATTTCCTGTTCCATCTATTGCTTTAAAAGCACTATTTGGTGAAATGGCAGAAGCAACCATGCTATCAAGTATAAAAGCTTTTCCTAATACTTTAAAAGGATCTAAAGCACCTTTCTTTTACTCTGAGTTAGAAGATGCCTTAAGACATTTACTGGGCAAATGAAAAAGGCCTTGATTTTTTTTTACTTTTCATGAGATTTTCGATAAATCATTAGTATTAAACAACAAGAAAAAAAAAGAAGAGTAAGTTTAATGATCCACCCTAAAACCCCTTACCCTATATCTC
>JAACFD010000229.1 GCA_009937555.1 Chlamydiales bacterium
ACATAAAGCTGAAATCTCCTTCATAAGGAGCTTTAATATCTAAAAAGATATCATCTTCAGTATCAGCATTTACAATCTTTGCTTTAAAGATAATTTCCCCTTGGCTAGCAGCCCCAATAGTTGAGCGAACAGCCTGAAGTTCAAATTTAGCATTTTCATATTCTTCTGAGAATAGGTTAAGTTCAGGGGTGTATAAGTTGCTAAAGATACGATCAATTTCAAAAGAATCATAGCTATCAGGTTCTCTTGAACCTTGTGCACCAGCTGAAGGCTCTGAGCTAGATAAGTAAATTGTGGCTGAATTTGCTGACGCACTAATATCTACTATGCTAGAAACTAGCTCATATTTCGGGTCAAAAATAACACTTCCAGTTTCAGTAGGGTGATTGTAGCTATCAGGGGCGTAAATATTAGTATGTTTTTTAATCGTATATAGAGCGCTGTCTGCAACTATATCCTCTGTGGATGGTAGTGTTATTTGGTTGTTAAGCTGGTCAATAGTAATGATTTGTCCGGTATAGTCGTTTGAAGATCCGTCACTTCCAACACCTAAGTCTCCACCAGAGAAATCGTGATGTTCAGCAAAGTTTTGACTAAAGCCTAGTAGGCTAGCTCCATCATCTGTTGAACTGATAGTTGCTAAAGTATCACCTGTTTTAACTAGTGTTTCACCTCCCGTAATCCGAGAATCAACTGTAATAGGCAAATCACCTGTAGCCACTTCTTCAATATGGATGTCTTTTTCAGGGATATCTTCTTGAGAAAAAGAAGGGGGAGCTAAATTTTCAATTTTTAATGATAAATCATCCCAGCTAGTATCAGGGTCATAGTCATTAGCTAATACGTTAAAGACTTTTTCTGTTTCTCTATCTTCTAGGATTAGGCCAGCGTCAGCTGTTTCATCAGCACCTTTAGGGATAAGGTCGAATAAGTTAATTTGCCAGTACTGGTTTGCAAATGCAAAGTCACCGTGAGCAGCTTCTAGAATATTAAATTTAAATCCATCTTGCCATTCGTGTCTATCACTAGAGGCGGTTCCATCTAAAACAGTTTGTACTACTTCTAGTGTACCCAAGCCATCTGATCCAAATGAGCGGAAGTCTCCACCTTCAGAAAGTCCTGAAATAGGTGTAAAGCGTCCTGTTTCAGATGCTCTAATCTCAAAAGTAGCGCCGGCTCTATTTTGAATTACCGCTAGTATTTCACCTTTGTAAGCAATACCAGCCTGTGAAGAAGGGTAAAGAGTTGGAGCATCAAGGCCATTTGCTTGTAGAGCTTGCTCATAAGCATGATTACCTCTAGGTACGCCATTTTCATCGAGTTCGAACATAGAAAAGATAATGTCATTAGGATCAGTAGGATCTTTTCTATAGACTACTTTATAGTCTTCTGTTTCAAATTGAGGTACATTTAGCGGGATAGTTTTTTGGACAATTGATCCCACATTTGCGGTATTATCTACCTTATATTGAATTCTTCCGTTATAGATATCTTCTAAAGAGACAACATCTCCTCTAGATAGATTAACAGTATTTCCTGAAACAGGGTCTTCGTATTTTAATTCTCCAAACCTAGGACCTTCCTGAATCTCAATTTGTAGTCTATCAGCATGTCCTTTAACATCATCATCCCAAGTAATAAAGTTAGGACTGAGGGTTTTTATATTGCTATCGGTCACTCCTTCATGAAGCTCTAGTTTAAATGGCTTTTCAATAGGAGTATAGATAGAGACAACATCACTACCTTGCCATCCTGAAGTATTGTGAAGTCTTTCTTCTTTTGAAGTTCCATGATATGCATTTTCTATGTCACTAATGTATACATCACTTGTATCGCTAGGGGTATAAGTTCCTCCATCAATATTAGCATTTAAGTGTTGGCCTGGTGCTATTGAGTGAGTTTCGGCTGCACCTGATATATGAGTGCTTAATGGGATATAGGCATCTGATACGTCTGAAGTAATAAGAATTTGCCCTGCAACATGTACACTGCCTAAAGAGAGGTCTTCAATAGTAGGTAAAGTAGCAAGCTCAGCTTCAATAGCATCATTCATCATATTGTTATTTGTAGCATCGTAATCGTAAAACATCTGAAGAGGATCTTCACCAGTAAAACCACTTGAAGCTGCGCTTAAAAATCCTGAGTCAGTATAGGTATCAACTAATGCATCTACAATTCTTTTAAGGTTTGAGCCTTCTGTTAACTTTGCAGTAGCTGAGTATTCTGCATACTGGTTAATAACAGGGTTAGGAGTAGTAGTATTTTCTGGTGTGTTTTGTGTTGAGAGTAATTTGTCGCCTCTTTGAAAACTTAATTCTTCATAGTATCCTACTGCTTGACCTACTTTTACGGTATCACCACTACTGGCAGTATATACAAACTTACCTTTATGATAGGCAGGTATTTGAGCCCCATCTACTGTAGCTAAACTTTCAGCAAAGGTACCGATTTTATCACCATATTTGTATATATTATCGCTTGAGTCTTCGCGGAAAAAGTAAGCTCTATCAAAAGGTGCTGTAATAAGGATTTCTTGGCTTGTTCCATCTGAATTGTTTTTAAATACCTTTAAGACAGGATCACCTTTATTAAAACCTCCAGAAGGTGCTGTTATAACCTCTTTTATAACGGCATATTGCTTTTCTTGATCAAAACCCCAAATAACATCTTGAGAGTGATTTTGAATAGTTTTTGTATTACTAGATCCTTTTTGAAAGTCTCCTGTAGCGGCTTCAGAGTTTGTTAATTGTCTGACAAAAGCACTGTGAACTACTTTATCTCCAGGGTTTGCCTCTGCTAAGAAATAAAGACCATCATAGTGCTTGTCAGCATCTAATGTGTAGTCAACTATACGATCAGATGTAGTAGCTGCTGTAGGGTCTGCTATTATACTAGTAGAAACCGCAACAGTAGATGAAGTTTCAAATCCAGCTTTACCATCATAATGTACCGTTTGAACAACAGGTTGAACAAATCGAGAAGTTAATTCATTCACTTCACTAATGCTAAGCTGTTCTGTCCAGTCCTGAGCAGATCCAATGAGATTCTCTGACCCCAAGTGACTTTTATAATAGGCCATGATAACTGGGCCAAACTTCTTATTTGCTAGAGAGTTGATTCCTTCAAAATATATACCTCTAGTTGTGTCATAGTAGGGGTCACCTGTTTCGCTGCCCCTGACATAGTTTGAATTATCATATAAGTAGGCATCACTAAACCCTTCGTAGTCAAACTCTCTTCTAAGTCTATCATCGGTGTTGTTGTCTGAGCTTGTTGGGTTGATAGCAACTGTTGATTTTGTTTGGTCTCCAGATGTCTCTAAGTTTTCATTATACTCATCAAAATAAATAGGCAGGTAAGCATCACCTGTTCTGAATTCTCCATTATAGGATACAGACTCTCTATCAGAATACCTCCACGTATCTGTTCCTGATGTTTTAGGGTTTTCAAAAGTCATATCACAATTTTAGTACTTTCTGTCTTCCAAGTATAGTAATCGCCATATTTGTGTTCCCAAGTTCCATGCCTAATATTATAATCATTGTTAAACTGGCTATTATCTATTACAATTCCGCCAAGATCATCCCAAGTGTCGTTAGTTATTGATCCAGGGCTTCCGTAAGCATCGTTAAATTTGAATATTCCTTGGTTATATCCACTAGTTTTTCTATCATGAAAATCACCTTCATAGGGTGCATCATCTGACCCACCTCTATTATGTACATTAGAAAGCGCATTTACATGCATGAACATGCCTTTACTGTGGTAGATGGTATGCCATGTTCCTGGAGGCACGCCCCAGTTTTCTGTATGATATGTCTTTCCCCATGCTCCCCATGAAGGGTTTACAGATAGTTGAAAGTAAATTTTACCAAGTAGACTATTGTCTACTGTAGATCCGTCTGAGGCTGTGCTAGCCCCTTGAAGTTTGCTAGAAGCATCTATAACTTTCTCTAGTCTTGCTTGTTCTGTATTCCAATACCAAATTGCTTCTTCTTCAGCGCTTCTTATTTGGTTAATGCCTTCTAGCCTTTGGCTATTGCTGCCAATATCGATCGTAAAATCTTCAGCAATTCGATCAAGGGTGTTTTCCCACTTGTTTAACTCTTCTAAAGAGGAGAAATAAGTGGCTTCTGTATTGATGTTATCAGTTTCTAGTACCCAGTTTGCACCAAAAATTTCTGACCCAGTAAGGTCAATAGAAGCTGCAAAGTTTCTTTGAGTTAGCTCTTCTAAATCTTTGATTAGTTGTAGGCCATCTTCACTTGAGGCTAAGTTACAACCCAAAATATCTACTCGGCCTTCGTCTTCTACAAATAAGGCTAACTTGCTGAAAAAAGACTGTAAATCAGTTGAACTTTCTAATGAGCTTTGCGAAACTACAATTTCATCAGTCAAAAGAAAGTAACCGGTATCACCGTGTGTAGCAAAAGCTATGTTATCAGCTTTTCTTCCACCTAGAGTTTTTGAGAGGTTTTCTAAGATGCTATTTAGATCAGAACTTTCAGCATCTAGTGTGACTACTAAAGTGTTTGAACTAGCGATTGAGGCAAGATAATCGCTATCTTCAAGATTTGAGGGGATTATAAGAATATTAAGATCTTGCTGCGCATTAACAGCTTTTTCGACTAACTTATCTGCTTCTTGGTAAAGCAAGGGGTCTTGAGCATCGAGCTCTTTTTGTGCTTTTTTTAAGTTGTCTTCTTGCAACTTTTCGTTTTCTAAATCATATGAACTTTTCTCACCGATTTCGATAAGTTCAGTAAATCCTGCTGCATCGTAAACGACGCGCTCTTCAAGTGGAATGATTTTAAATCTCACGTGAATAACCCCTTATTATGTGAAATGAATGTAGTCAGCCTCTTATACTATTATATAACAAAAATCGGGGGTGTGTCAATGAGTTTACATAGATAAAATAGTCGAAAAACTATCATTTTTTTGTTAAGATAATGCATCTTAAAAGTTAAGAAAAAAAAGTGTTCTAAATAGCTTAAAAATAACGAAAAGTGCAAATTAAGCCGTTTTTTTTTTATATATTTTTATAAGCCTTAAGCGATATTTGTTTAGGGTTTATTGGCTCTTAAATAA
>JAACFD010000230.1 GCA_009937555.1 Chlamydiales bacterium
TGCATAAGACTTTGCCGATAAGGAAGCTGAGAATGTAAGGGACATAATGATTAATAATATTATTTTTAAATAGCGACTCATTGCTTTAACTCCTAAAATTAATGAAAGACCGACTTCAACACTTTACTAAACCAACCTGGCTGACCATCTTCTGTGAGGATCTCATCCTCAATTTGTACGATTGCATCAGCTAAATTATATACTTCAATTTTGTTCTTGAGCTTTGTCTCTTCGTCGTAGCCCATAATATCGTTTTCACGAACCTTGCCAGATACGAAAAGATTTTTAACCTTTCCATTCATATCTACCTGCTTAGACCCCCTCACAAAGAAAACTCCTTCTGAAAGTATCTCTACAATCTGCACTTGCATTTTTGTAGTAAAAGTGTATGAAGACTCTCTTTTTCCCCCTGACTTGAACTCATACTTTGAGTTAAGACCAACACCAGGCTCTGTCCCTGATCCTATAGTGTCATCAAACCCTTGATTTAGCTTAAAATGTGGGAAAAAAGCTTTTTTCAAATCCCAGTTCTGGCCATCCTCTTTCTTATCCTCCATGCTGCTATTATTGGATGAGTTTGCTTCCTCTTCAATGTTTAGAGTTAGCAAGTCCCCAACCTTGAAGGCTCTAAAATCTGAGTATGGTGTTCTATCTAATCGATAGTATGATTTTGCCTCTAAGGCTCCAAAAGAAGCCAGTATGCTAAGAGCAAGTATAATAACCTTGTTCACCCCATCCCCCTTATCTTAACTTTAAGACAGCTAGGCCTTCTTTAATAACCTGAGCTTGTAGTTTTTCATCTTTATTTAATGGGTTGGAGAACATTATGACCTCCCCCTTTTTACCATTTTGAAGAGCCTTAGCACCGGCTATCCGCATTTTTATGGCTCCATTCTTCACTATAATCTGGTTTAGTGTTCCTGATCGCACTAAAATAGGCTCTTCAATATCTTGCACCCTAAGTACTTCACCAATAGGTAAAGAGCGTCTTGAAAGTTTATCCTGCACCATGTCGTAATCAGAAAGTTCCATCCCATTTAAGCCTGTTACATCTACTTTTCTAACCTCTAAATTATGTTTATCAAGCATTTCACCGTTCGCAATAGGCCTTGAAGCAACTAGAGCAGAGGCCATCTTCTTTACCGCTATTTTTACTCTTGCTTGTGACAGGATATTTTCTCCAACGCGACTCTCAATCTTTACATTAAGAGTTCCTTCAGGCTTTCTACCTCTTGAATTTACCTCTATACTCACGTCTGAACCTAAAGGTACCTTCCATTTAGCAGGCACTCTTAAGTATGAAATTTCTGGATCAATTCCTGCATCGGTATTGTCTGATACCCAGTCAGAAATTATCTCTTTAATCTGATCCCGATCAATTTTTTTGCTTAAGGTGTAAACAGAACTTTGTATACCTAAAACCTCTACATCCTCAACACCCAGCTTATTTAACTCCCTCTCAACATCTCTTGCAGATATATTATCTGAAAGGCCTATTGCAGGAACTTTTCCCAATGAAACTGTTTTTAGGTCTTCTTTTAAAGATTCATCTACTGTCTCAATCTCAGCAATCTCATGTAATAAGATTTCTGGTGCTGTAACCGCAATATCATCAATTAGCTTTATTACCACTCTTTTAGAGCCCTCTATAGATAAGAGAGGGCTACAAGAAAAAAGCGTTAGAAAAAATGTTATTAAAATTTTAATACTAAAGTTTTTCATCACACCTTACCTAGTTAATTGATTAGCTGTAGAAGACATTTCATCTGCTGCTTTAATCACTTTTGAGTTAACTTCATATGCTCTTTGTGAAGAGATCATTTCCACCATTTCTTCAACAATATTTACATTTGATAATTCCAAAAAGTGCTGTTGGATAAGTCCTGAAGACTCTTCCCCTGGTGTAACAAGAAAAGGATTACCTGAGGCACTTGAATCTTTATACAGGTTTCCGCCTAATGCACTAAGACCTGAAGGGTTGGTAAACATAGCTAACTGGACTCCTCCAATACTAATCTCTTGACCTGTTTGATCTACGTACCCAACATCTCCATTTGGACTGAAGTTAATACTGCGAGCATTTTTAGGAATTTGACCTAAACCTTTAACAGCATAACCTTCCGAATTAACAATATCACCATTACCTGAGAGTTTTAATGAGCCATCTCTTGTATAATGATCTGTTCCATCTGGCCCTGTCACTACAATAAATCCAGAGCCAGCTATAGCAACATCAAGATCTCTGTCTGTTCTACTTAATGAACCCAGAGAAAATTGCTTAGTAATACCTACTAACTTAGTACCTGAACCAATCTGCTGACCAACAGGACTCTCACTATTAGGTCCTGTTTTCTCCCCTGCCTCTTTTAGCGTTTCATAGATCAAATCTTGAAAACTAGCTCTAGCTTTTTTAAAACCTACCGTGGATGCGTTGGCAAGGTTGTTAGATATTACATCTAACTTTGTCATCTGGCCTTTCATCCCTGTACTTGATGTAAATAATGCCTTAATCATGCTCTCCTCCTAAAATATTAACTGCTTCTTACAACTTGAAATAACTTCTGTAATCCATCCATATGCATATTCGCTGCCAACTGGTTGGCCTTCGCACTCTTTTCAGCTTCCATCATTGCACCTAATTCACTTATGACATTTACATTGGAGCCTTCTGAATAGCCTTGCTGCATTAAGGTGGACGATCCACCTGATCCTAATTGAATTTTTATTGGGTAAAATTCATGTGTAAGAGCTTCTGGGACGCTATATAAAGAACCTCCCAACTTGTCTAAGAGCTCGATATCAGAGTCAACTATCTGATCTTCTGTTTCATATTTGTTAAAACGATAAATTGCAGCTTCACCTATGGCCTTCCCAGACTGTAGGACCTCTCCTGAAGTAGAAATTTCAGGGGTACCTGCTGCTGCGTTAATCGCAATTGGATTGCCAGAGGCATCCAACAACATATTGTTAGCCATGTATAAAACAGTTGCACTTCCAGGATCGTTAGGATCCTCTAGGCCAAAAGATAAGGTTCCATTTCTTGTAAAAACCTCTTTTTCAATGCCATCAGCCTTTACCTTAAAGAAGGCATTACTTAGCTTAGGATCGATAGCCACATCCATAGGGTTTCCTGTATGCTTTTTAGTAGCTCCTCCCTCTCTTGTGGTAAGAACCTGTTCACGCATTACCCCATAAAAACTTGGCAAACGATCTTTAACCCTGGAGTCTATCCAAGAAGTTTTAGGCTCAGACTTATGTGTCTTAAGCATCATGACAGACCTTCTAAATCCAGAAGTGTCTGCGTTAGAAATGTTGTTAGAAATAACGTTTAGTTTTTCTTCGTTGAAATGTATGCCAGATACTCCAGCATAAAAACCTGTCAACATGGCGCTCTCCTTGTTTACTTGTGAAACAAGAAGATGCAAAACTCATGCCAACTAAAAAATGAAGG
>JAACFD010000025.1 GCA_009937555.1 Chlamydiales bacterium
CAAGAGCACGAAGTAGATATCATTCAAAGAAAAGTACTAAAAGAATTATTTAATCTAAATCCTGAGTTACCCTACCCCAGTTTCACACTACTGCAAATGATTCTAAAAGAAATCGCCTTCATCTCAAACATCTCAGAGAAATTAGCTAACCGCATTAGAATGACACTCGAGTTAAAGTAAGATCATGATAGAACATACCACCGTTTTACTAGTTTTAGCCGTAATTTTTGGAATTTATATGGCCTGGAGCATTGGGGCAAACGATGCTGCTAATGCCCTAGGTACTTCTGTTGGCTCAGGTGCCTTGACACTAAGAAATGCCGTTATCCTAGGAGGTATTCTTGAATTCTCCGGGGCATTTTTTGTGGGCTCCCATGTCTCTGAGACCATTCAAAAAGGAATTGTTGCACCAGAAATTTTCACTCAAGCTCCCTTTGAAATGATACTGGGCATGTGCGCAGCTTTATTAACAGCTGGGGCTTGGCTACAACTTGCTTCCCACCTTGGCTGGCCTGTGTCTACTACCCATTCTATTGTTGGATCTTTAGTAGGTTTTGGTTTAGTTGCTGGAGGCTACCATGCTATACATTGGCATAAGATGATTCAAATTGTCCTTAGCTGGGTAATTTCTCCCTTGCTATCAGCTGTGATCTCTTTTGCCATCTTTAGTCTTATAAGAAATAAAATATTTTTCAGTTCTACCCCGATACAAAAATCAAAAATGCTCACCCCGATACTTGTCTTTTTTGTATCCCTAATCTTATTTCTTGTCCTGCTTTTTAAGGGCCTTAAAAATGCTCACCTATCATTAACTTTTGCTACAGCATTAGGCTATTCAGTAGGTATTAGTCTTATTCTTGCAGGCCTGACCTACTTATTCATTAGAAAAATGCATTGGGAAGAGAGTCCCCACAAGGCAAAAAACATTAAGAACTACTGGGCTCTTTATAGCTTACAAAGAATTGTAAAGCACTTATATCGCTTAAAAACAGCTTCAAAAGGTGAGCTATATGAGAAAAGCTCAACAATGCTAGAAGAAGCTCAAAGAATGAAAGAAGCAGCTCAGGAAGAGGTTATTGATATTGAAGATAAGCACTCTGAGCATATCGTAGTAGAAAGACTATTTTCTTTTCTACAGATACTATCTGCAAGTTTAATGGCCTTTGCCCATGGAGCTAATGATGTTGCTAATGCTATTGGTCCTTTAGCTGCAATTTTAGATGTCTTAAAGCATGGCCATGTGAGCGACCAAGCTGAAATACCTACCTGGATTCTAGCATGTGGAGGTATAGGTATTGTAGTTGGTCTAGCGACTTATGGTTGGAAAGTTATTGAAACGATTGGTAAGAAGATAACTGAGCTTACTCCAACCAGAGGCTTTGCTGCTGAGTTTGGAGCTGCAACCACTATCCTACTTGCTTCTAAACTAGGACTACCTATTTCCTCAACACACACGCTAGTTGGAGCTGTTCTGGGAGTAGGTTTTGCTAGAGGTATACGAGCTATTAACTTGAACGTTGTAAAAAATATAGCCTTTGCATGGGTGATTACTATTCCAATCGGTGCGTGCACTACTATTGTATTTTACTTCATATTAAAAGCTATCTTTGTTTAAGACCGATGCATCTTAGGATCAAAAGCATCTCTAAGAGCATCCCCTATTAGTGCTATGGCAATAAGTAGCATTGTTAATAAAACTGCAGGGGGCCATAGCAAGTAGCTCTCTCCAGGGAATGCTATACGACCTTCATCCATTAGAACGCCCCATGAGCAGGAGCCTTCCTCACCTAAGCCTAAAAATGAAAGTCCTGCTTCAGAACTTATGGCTCCCATTATTGCAAAAGGGAGCAATGTTAAGATAGGAGGGATAGCATTAGGTAGAATATGCCTAAACAAAATGCGCATACTTGTAAAACCACAACAGCGAAGGGCTTCTACATAAGGCAGGTTCCTTTGCTTTAGCACCTCCCCTCTCATGAAGCGACTAATCCCTGTCCAGCCAAATACACCCAGCACACAAACTACTAAGAAAATGGACTTACTTTGTAACACTGCTACCACCATAAGTAGCATAAAAAAGGTTGGTAAACCTTCCCACACTTCTAAGATACGAGAAATGGCGATATCAACTTTACCTCCAAAAAAACCTGCTGTAGCTCCTATTGGAATACCTATAAGTAATTGGATAAAAACAGCTAGTATACCAACCATCAAAGAAACCCTGATACCAAAGATGAGTGATGACACTAAATCCTTCTGGTTGATCCTGGTAAGCAACCAAAAAGGCAGATACTGGTTTAATGCCTGTTCTCCTCCAGCATCATCTTGCCAATGAAAATAGCTTACAAAAGGCATCCTTTCATAATTTACCTTGCTAAGTTCCTGCAAGTACCATTCTTTTTTATCTTTAATATATGTAATTTCATGCTGACTTTCAGGGGATTTTTCTTCTGATAGTGAGTCATTGAGACGATCTAGAGTCTTTTTTTGATGTCTTTGCTTAATCCGCCAAAGTGTTGGCAAAGCCAAAAGATCTTCCTTAGCCTCCGGATCTAAACGAGCGAGTACTTTTTCATCAAGTTCGGCTGAAGAGGGTAGCTCATTTTTTGCTACTCCTTCTTGGATTAACTTGTTCTTTTCGCGAACTCTTTGTTTAATAAGATAATTATGTAGAGCTTTCTCAGCGTAAGGAGTAGCGTATTTTTGAAGACTTGCATCTTGCTCTTGCTGATGCTTAAAGCGCATAAGACGGTTAATTTTCTCATACTCCGTCATAAACTGAAGTTTTTCTTTCCAGGTTAATCTAGCACTTAATCGTTTGCCTTCTTTATGCTGCTGCTCCACTTCTTTCAGAAATGCTTGTTTTTTATAGTTTAGTGAAGGATCTGAAGCTGGATCTTTAATACCAGCACTCATTAAGTAGAAAAAAGCAATAAATTGGGTTGTAACGGCGAGAAAATAGATTAATTTCTTTCTGGTTTTAAAAGCCTTAGCAGCCAATATAGTTAATGGAACTACAAGCATTAACAGGTTATAAAATAGATCGATCCGTTTAGTGAAAAAACCCTCAAAAAACAAATAGCGAAATAAAGGAAAGTATACTTGGTGATCATATATGAATATCAAAGGTTTACTAGAGGCGAAAAAAGGAGCATACAAACCAAAAATTGCAAAGAAAGCTACAAAGTAAAAAGCAGCCAAGCCAACAGGATTTTTCTTATACTGATCAATGATATTTGCAAAAAAGCCTTTTGATTTTTCCACTTCTTAATCCAAGGTTACTCTAGGGTCTAATATAGTATAGCAGATATCTGCTACCAAGTACCCCAATAGGGTTAAAAATGAGCCTATAATTACAGAAAACATAATCACATTGTAGTCATAATTCAAAATAGCCTCGTAAAAGAACTTTCCAAAACCATTAATACCAAATATGGTTTCTACAATCAAAGAGCCTCCAATAATAACTCCTAGTGACCCTGCAACAGAGGTTACAATAGTGATTGAGGCATTTCTTCCTACATGCTTAAAGAGTATATATAGCCTAGCTAAACCTTTGGCCTGCGCTGTTCGTACATAGTTTTGTCTTAAAACCTCCAAAACAGCAGTCCTAGCGATACGAGTCTGAGCAGCTAAGCCTCCATACATAATCGTACATAAAGGCAATACTAAATGCTTTGCTATATCTATTAAACGTTCCATTGATGTCATGGTTTTATACTCTTCTTCCGAGCTATTAAAACCTCCAATGGGAATGGGGGTATCTGTAAATAAAAAGGTATTATTTAACGCCACTTTTTCAATTAAAAATGGTCCAACAACAAAAACAGGAACCGCATAAAGCACTAAAAATAAAATATTTAAACCTAAGTCTTTATAAGTGTTCTGGTTTGCAGCCATATAAACACCAAACAGCATACAAAGGCAAAAAGTAATTAACATAGGCAGTATTGCTAAAGTGAAAGAATACTTAAAGCGCTTTGCAACTTCATCGATGACTCGTTTATTATCATCGTTTTTAATTGTGCCGAAATCAAGCGTTAATACTTTTGATAAATAACGGCAAAAGCGCGTCTCAAATAGAAGTATGAGCGTTTGATCCATACCCTTAGGCTCTAACTTATAAGTAAGTTTATTATCTTGATACCATTGCTTAAGGTGAAGAACCTTCGCTTGAATTTCTTCAGCTGAGTCTGTCTCAAATAAGGTATTTCTGCTTAGCCAATCGTTATCTTTTGCTATTTTCCGGTTAGCCCTCTTTTCTTCTCTACTTAGAGCAGACCCTACTTTTCCTTGCTTAGTAGCCCCGCGAACAAAAAAACGACTAGCCAATTGCCTCATAGATAAAGCTAAACTCTCATCCTCAAGTATCTCAAGTAAAAGAGGCATCACAAATCGAGACTGATCACCCGTTAACACTCTCTGCTCATGATATGTTTTAAAATCCCAATTTACCTCATCTTGCTTACCCTGCTTATAGTGAAGTATATTCTCTAAGCGTTGATACAACTGGTTATAGGTAATAGAAGACCAGTTATTAAATAAAATAGGTAAGGTTAATCCAAAGTGCTCTCTGAATCGCAAGAATTTGTCTTCACTCAAGGTATCTGACGCTTGGTTCTCTTGTCCTGTAGCATCGCCTGAGTCTGAAATCTCCACGACAGTAGCTGGATCACCAGGAGATAGATTGATGATCACAAAGTTAATCATCACAATAAAGAAAAGAGTAACAGGAAGTAAAAGCAATCGCCTAATTAAATATCCCGCCATAAGCCATATCTTGTGTTGCTGAGTCACGCGTTTTTATCCAGAAAATCTCAGACTGTGGCTCTGCCACATTTGCGCCAGGAACTAAATCCTGTCGCTGAGCTGGAATAAATACATTTTGTAAATAGTCCCTGTAAACCATTGTTGTTTTAGGAGTATATAAGAAAGTATAAGGCGCTTCTTCATGAACAATTTCATGGAAGCGATGGTATAAAGCTAAACGTTTTTCACTGTTATACTCAAAGTCCAAACGCTCTATTATTTCATCCGCCTCTGAGTTTGCAAATCCTACAGCATTAGAAGAGCCATTTTCTTTAGCTCCATCTGAATGCCACAACTGCCGAGGTGTTTCAGGAGGGGTTCCGAGAGCCCAACCAAAATAGATGGCATCAAAATTCTTTTCTGCAAAAATATTGCTTAAATCAGAAATATCTAAGCCATTTAACTTACAATCAATACCAAGTTCCTTTAAAGCTGTAGCTACATACTCACAGTTGATTCTAGTTACAGGATTTTTTACATAATAAGATAGAGAGAAGCGGAAAGGAGTCAGTTGACCATGAATAAGCTTATCTCTTATACCGTCTCCATCCTGATCAAACCATCCAGCCTGCTCTAGCAAGCTTTTGGCTTTTTCTAAGTCATATTTATAAGGTTTGATATTGGCGTCATTTGAGGGTGAGTTGATGAAAAAAGGCCCTGAAATTGCCACGCCCATTCCATTAAGGTTCTGGTCGATGATTCGCTGAACATCGATTGCCATACTTACAGCTTGTCTTACTTTTTTATCTTCAAAAAAAGGCGTTGCTTGATTCCATCCTATATAGTTATAAGCACGTCTTAAATAATCTAACCTATGTATGGCCATTCCATTTTTTTCTTGCTCACCATACTCCGGTGTTGCCATGTATTCCTCTAGCTCAACTAGCTGATCAGGCTGAAGACTATGCGTATCTAACTTACCTGACTTATAGTCTTGCCATATACTATCCGGGTTGGACTTAAAGGAGATTTCCATTTCTTCGACTAAAACCGCTAAAGGATCAAAGTAGTTTTGATTTTTCTTAAAAAGAGCCCTTTCATCATTAATGCTATCAAATACCCAAGGGCCGCAAGAGACTATAATACCTTTAGCCCAGTGTTGCTCAAAATTCTGAGCCCAAATAGAGTTATTTTTATAACTATCTATAGCCTCATCATCTTCAATGATCTTTCTACCATCAGGAAAGTATTTATATACAAAGCAAGGCAGTGGCTTTAGACTGCCTGTTAAATCTTTAGCTAAATATTTCACTTGTTCTGGATCGGTTGAGAGATCATCTTTCTTTTCAGCTTTCCATCTAACAATAAAGGTTTCTTCATCTAAAACCTCTAGCTCTTCTATGTCTCCCCAATAATTACGGTAAGGAGCAGCACTCTCTACCGCTTTATTTTGAACAGCATCTACATAAAATTTAAAATCATGTGCGCTTACTTTATGTCGCTTTGTAAACCAAGGATTTAACTCAAAGTCGCTAGGAAAATTTTTAGCGCTCAAAGGCTCCCAGAAAACATCCCTTCTTAAATGTACCCAAAACTCTATCTTACCAGTTTGGGCGGCCTTTCTTTCTTCAATTTTAATAGCTAAGGCTGGAGCCATTGTTTCATATTTTCCAAAGTGCATTTGAGACAGAGAAGACTGACACAAACCTACTAAGCTTTGTACAGAAGATTCATTTCGGAAAGGATGCAGATCAGGAGGTCGGCTTACCATAGCCCCTCGTCGCTTCCCTAAAATCTTAAAGTCTTCACCTAAAGTCTTAGGTAGAGTAGAGGAAAATTGATCTTCGGTAAGTAAATTAGGTAGATTTGGGTCTATATATTTTCTATCTTTCTCTAGGGAGCTAGTAGAGATAAGAGAAAGCTCTATCGACTCTGGTTTTTTAGCAAGATCTTCACTGCCTTCATTAATACTGTCTTCTGATAAAGTATTTGGAGACGGTTGAGAGCTTGCTTGAAGCTTTATCTGTTTTAAAAGCTCGATACTACTAGCATTATTTAAAATGCCCTTAAGAAGCTGTTGATCATTCTTCTGATCATCAATAATAATTTTCACTACGTCATTTTTTAACGTCTGCATTTCCAGTCGGGCAGACTGTAGCTCTCTATGTAGCTGCTCTATATCGGAACGAAGGTACTTAACATCTTTTTCTAATAGCTCTGATGACCAAAAAAGCATCATCATAAACCCAAATAAGGCAAAGGCCAATATGATTCTTAATAGATACAAAAACAAGGGTTCTTTATTCATTTTCTCTCTCTTACTGACTCTGCTTTAATTTTAATTAACTAGTCGTTAAATTCTACTTTTACCTCTACAATATCTTCCTTAAGGTCAAGTTGTCTTAAAAAGTGTAGAAATACTTCCCCTAAAGCTTTTTGTGCATACTGCTTTAACTCAGGGTGCTGTTCCCATTTTTGACCTTCTTGCCACAACATCTTGTCTCGTTTTTTCAACATCCTTTTCTGAACCTTTGACATATTCAGAAAGATACTACTGTTTAGTATCTCAGGCTCATTTTTATCTTTTATATCTAAGTCTAGCAAGTGAATTTTAGGCGCCTGAATGGTGATGACATTATCTTTAAATTTAGGAAGCCAAAGCCAATCATAAGAAAATTCAATCCCAAACTGATAGCGCGCATGCCAGTCATACTTTACGGCAGCAAGAGGTATGTTCAACCATTTTCTAAGGAATGATTTTTTTTGGACATAGCTATAATCTTTGTCCAATTTAACCAAAACAACACTCTGGTTTCTCTTAAATTCTGTTTCTGAGGTTTCATATAAATTTGGTTTATGATCTGAGGGCTTAAGGTTCGTATACTGGTATACAAAAATACCTAAAACTACCAAGCCCCAAATGGCTAGAACTCTTATCGTCCAGTTAAATATATTCTTAAACATAAATCTGCCTGTCAGCTTTTTTGTCCTCAATATAGAATATCTTAATTTTATTATCGATCTGAATCTAAAGTATCATCTGCTGAAAAAATATCAATATAAAACAATATGGTATTTATCTGGATAAGAAGGGTTTAAAATGAAATGCTCAATAATCCCTCCTTGGGCAAGTCCCCTTAATAACATTAGTAATCCGATGATTATGGCTAAAGCCCCCATAATTTTATTGTAACTACTCTTGAAATATCTAAAGAAATTAGCTGCTTTCATGGCAAAAAATAAAGAAGGTGAAGTTAAAGCTGCGAATGCAAAACCATTAAAAGCCCCAGTTATACTATCTGCCGAAACAGCACAAGCTGAAAAAACAATCAAACTTTGCCCGCATGGAAGTGTAACTGTAAAGACACCTAATAAGAACGCTGCCCATGGATTATGCTGCTGCATGAGTATACTTAAGCGATTTACTCTTTTTTCTAACTTAGATTTAAAAGGCAAAAAATGCAGTAAATGCCAATTGAAAATAGACCCTACCCCCAAAATAATCACTAACAGACCAAAAGTAATGCTCACTAGCTCTTGTATGTAAAAACGAGATAACACTAAATGAAGCACCTCTCCAAGAGCCCCTGCTATAAAACCTGCAGAACTAAAACTAAGCACTCTCCCCAAGAAATATAGGTTTCTGTATGGATTTTGAGACAAAAGCATTACCATTGGCCCACACATACCAAAGCAGTGCAAATTACCAATAATGTAAAAAGGTAGCATCGATAAGAATAAGGTCATTTACCTTCACTTGTCTTTGCTTCTTTCCAACGAAGTTCATGCACTTTTCCGACATCTATGTTAGTAACCCCAGAGTATTTCTTTTGATTTACAACATAAAATACCATTGCAAAAACAGAAAAATATAAGACAAAAGCAGATATGACAGCCACTTTAAGCCAATTAACCTTCATGCTGAACCACCTTTTTTTTGCGTATGCCCCATTTTTCAAAAAGTTCTCCTAAAATATTTTTATCAATCCCTTCATTTATCAACCGCAGCAGCCCCCTACTTTTCTCGCTACCACCTTTTAAAATAAATGCTCGGATTCCTTCTTCGGTTAAGATATCACCTACCACATGCAGCTGCTTTTGATAAATACCACTACAGTAAGCCTCTGCTAATAGATTGCCTAACAAAATACCCTGCAAGTCTCCCTTAGCAGCATCTTCTAAAGCACGTTTAATATGCTCATAATGCTTTGAAAATATCTTAGGTTTAGCAAAAAGCACTTTTGATGCAGAGGAGCGTTCTTGAACGCCGATTAAACGGTTAGACATTTCATCTATTGACTTTGCTTTAATGGAATAGGGAATAACCAAAACAGGACCTAGTAAAATAAAAGGATCTGAATAATCGTAAACTCCGTATGGAGGATGATCAATATCTCTTCCTAAAAATGCAGCATCACATTTACCAGAGTTGAGACTAAAGACTACATCATCATACGTAGTAAACTGCCTTTGAATAAGGATATTATTCTCTTCTTCTAGGCGGTCTAAAAACTCATTAAGAGCATTATTAATGTTGATTCTTTTACCCTGAGGGTCTACTTGAGCCCAAGACTCGTCAATCAAAACCTTATAATTATCAGATACTTCAGGACTATTGCAAGAAACAAGTAAGAAAACAGCTAGGGCAATAAAACCAAGGTACACTTTGCTAAACATCTGCATGCAGTTTATCTCTTTTTAAAAAAAATTAGCTAATTAAGCTGGTATAACGATAAAATCAAAACCTTTATTACTAGCAAATCAGAGAGAAAAACTTAATTCTTTTTCGAATTTTAAGGAACATGAATATGAAAATTTGGGCTTTAGCTGATTTACACTTAAGCATCTCCTGCCCTGAGAAAACTATGGAAGTTTTTGGAAGCCAATGGGAAAACTACCATAATAGAATCAAGATAAACTGGGAAAAGATTGTAGCACCAGAAGATTTAGTTCTTATTCCTGGAGATATTTGCTGGGCAATGAAATTTGATCAAGCTTTGCAAGATTTAGAATGGATTGATCAGCTTCCCGGTACAAAAGTTTTGTTAAAAGGAAACCATGATTACTGGTGGGCGTCATCAGAAAAAATGAAACAAGCTCTCCCTGCTTCTATTCACTTCATCTACAACTCATCCTACAACATAAATAACATAAGTATATGTGGGGCAAGACTATGGGACACACCTGAGTACCATTATAATGATGCTGTAGAAGTGAAAAAAAAGAATGATAAGCAAAATGAAGCTAAAAAAAAGCAAAAGCAGCAAGAGGCTGCTAAGATTTTCCCAAAAGAGCTACATAGATTACGTCTAAGTTTAGAACAATTAGACCCCAATGCTGAAATTAAAATAGCAATGACCCACTATCCCCCTATTGGCCCTCATCTACAGCCATCAGAAGCAAGTAGCCTACTAGAGGAGTTTGCTGTAAACCTTTGTGTCTTTGGGCATATCCATGGAGTAAAACCAGGCACCCTACCTATGGGAGAAGCAAGAGGAGTACAGTATTTTTTAACCTCATGTGATTACTTAAATTGTACTCCACTGCAACTACCTATCTAGCGAACAGGGCAAGCTCCCGAAGCACAGTCAGCCTGATCTGGCTCCTCGTCTCTTAACTCCGTCCCCTCATAATCAATTAAAGTTAAGTCTTTGACATAATTCTCATATTCTTCTTTTGTCACAACTTCCTGAGGTAAATACTTATATCCAAGATCTTCAGCACTCTTAGTTGGGTCATTTCTAAGTAAGAAAGAAACGCCTACATAAAGATTCCAGTTATTTAAAATCCAATCAATGATCTGAGGTATCTCTTCAGGATCATAGGAGACCGTAACAGAAACATTTTGCTCACACCAGGTATCCATAAGCAAGGCATATCGACTTAGCTGCTCTACCGCACTTTCTTCTGATACTTCCACTTCTATTTTTTTCCCTGACTTTCTAGTAACGGACTTTCGTTGGAAGGGGACATTCTCATATTTAACAGGAAATGTTACTAATACAGACTCTGGCTCGAAAGGCTTTTCAATAACCTTATAGCCCGCTTTCTTATGCTTTTCTACAAGAGGGTCATGCTTTGAGAAGGTAATGTTGTTGAAAATGTATTTACCCATTGGCATATGTACACCCTCAGGAACTTCTCCCCATTCTTGACATCCCATTATTTTGCTTAATGTCCCACTTGGCTTAATGCAAGTCACATTCTTAGGTAAAGGAGACTCCAGCTCATTTGCCATTGTATAAGCAGATGAAACAACAATATTACGCATACGCTTGTAATCATATGCCTGCAGATCGTTTCTAGAAACAATGCCTGTTAAGCCAACTCCACAAAGGTGAAAAAAGCTGTTATTTAAGTGCCAGGCTTCTTGAAGGATTTCATCTCGTAAATCAACCATTGTTTGTCGATAATTCATTCGGCCAGCCAAAAATAGAGCTCTTTCTAAACCTATTTTATCTCCTCTAAAGGCCAGTACATTTACTTCTGTTAAGTTGCAAAAGCTTTTGTTACCTAGTAGAATTTCACCGCAAGGATTACACCCATGAAACCAAGGAGCTCTTTTTTGTGCTTCTTCTGCATTTAAAAAACCTGGCTCAGAACCTCCTGAATCTACCATTAGCTGAAATACCCTTTCAAGCTCTACACGGCTGGGCTTAGAGTAAAACATCAGACTGTTGTTAGACTGTTGCCTATGAGCTTTACCCGTTAACCACCAATCTTTCTTAGCTAGAGAAAAGTCTTCCCACTCTGGTTGACCATATTCAAATAACGCGATCTGAGCTGAACGCCTTGATGATAGAATGGTGCCTAACCAGTTAACAATATCTAAAATATCCATTCTTTTTAAGAGCTGGTCAGCACGATCAGACATAATCTGAGAAATAGCTTTAAATGCTGTAGCAATCTGCTCATCACCAGAAGAGATCCAACCATATCCTTTCAGACGCTCTCCTGCTGGACGAATCTCTGAAAAGTCTAATACAAGATAGTCCGCTGGATACTTACCAGCGACTAATTTTCCTACAGCCTTTGCCCAGGCTACAGCTGAGTCTCCAACCTTTAAAGTCCATGTCTTGGTTTTCTCATCAAAACTCTCTTTATTATTCTCAGCGCCACCTTTCTTTTTCCGTTTAGAGCGGATAATTTTAATACTTTTTAAAGGTTTTCTAAAACCATTGAGCGTGCCTGGTATAGGCTTAAACCCTACTCCACAACCTTGAAGTAAAAGCCAAAGGACATCTACTACATCATAAACTGTTTCAACATGAGTAAATGAACAGTTAAACATGCAGGATTCTCTTTGTTTGCTAAGCTCTGTCCCTCCTAAAAATAGAGTTCTTCCAGCAGGCATCAACTTCCTAGCAAGGATAAACCCCCTAAGTTCATTTAACTCCTCTTGCTCTTTATCTTGAAGATACCGACCTAAAGACCTCTCCCAAAGCCATTTTTGATGATCTATCACACGATCAACCACTTGCTCCCAAGTCTCTAACTCTAGAGAGCCTTCCTTTATTGGTCTATGGTAAGTTCTTAAAGCTGTGGCCATTGCTCTTGAAGTAGGTGTTGTCATAGATATTCCTCTGTGTAAGTCAACTTTAGTAAAGCCTCCTTATAGCACAAAAGATCCTGAAGCAATAAGATTTGTTTTCAACTAAGTAAAAAAATACTCTAATTAATTGAGGTGGAGATTTTTATTACCTTCAGCAGTTCTTTAATACCTGGATCATTTGCTGAAAACTCTAAGGTTATATCCTTGGACAAACGTGATTCGATTAGACTATCAATAGCCAGTTCCTGCTCCTCTTGGTCAGTAACTTTAAAATAGTCTAAGCAGATCTCAAGTAGCTCTTGAAAGTCTTCCTCTTTTTCTAATAAAGGTAAAACTTGCTTGATAACTTGGGAGAATAGATTTGGCTCACTATTTTGAACCATATGATTTAAAACTTCAAAATATAGATCTAAGCTTGGTAACTTCTGAAGCTTTTTAATATAAGCTTTCAGAGAATGTAAAGCATCTTCATGAGAAATATGACTTTGTATCCTTATGGCAAATAACTCTAGCCACAAGCTTTTAGGTAAAAATGGCTGAAATCCATCAATTAATTCCTGAGCATAAGATAGGTTATCCTCATCGATTTGTTCAGTGATGAAGTCACTTAAAAAACTTTCAATATTGTTACCGCAAAATCTTTGGAGAGCAGCAAAAACCTCTTCAGGACTTTCTCCGCTATCGGTTGTATCCTCTAAAAGTTGTTGTAGGTTAGCAAATAGATCTTGTATTTCTTCTTGATTATTGCTTTGTTGATCATAATAGTTAATCTGATAGTCAAGCTCATCACAAAAAATAGAAAAACTTTGCTTTTCTGGCAGCAACCGCCTCCAAAGCTCAAAGATAACTAGGTAAAGTTGGTCCTGCCAACTTGCTGTATCTTCATCCGTCTCTAGAAAAGCTGCCATATCTTCTGGGCAGCTCATATCTTTTGCATAAAGGTAAAAAAGCTCTTCGTCAAGCTCTACTTCAAGGTCAAAGAGCATGCTAAAAAGTTTCTGAGTACTTAAAGAGCGGTAGTCTAAAACCTGCCATTTCTCAACTTGCATGTCCGGCTCATTAAGCCAGTTCATTCTCAGCAAGTTATACAAAGCTTTTCTCTCAATATCTAAAGTCATAGTTTACCATAAGCCCTAAAAGAAATTATGTTTGCAAGATGTT
>JAACFD010000231.1 GCA_009937555.1 Chlamydiales bacterium
TCAGTATGATGACTTTCAGGATAAAGCAAGGCGTCCTCAGTTAAGAGAGGTAATTGCTCCTGCAGAACGAGGAACAATTACTGACTGTTTTGGTGAAGTACTAGCTTCTAATAAAATTCAGTACAATGCTGCTGTTTATTATAATCAATTCAAACAAGTTCCTAGAGTTAAGTTTATTAAAGACGAAAGAGGTGTTAAGCAAAAGTTATACCCTCGAAAAGAATACATCTCAAAATTATCTTACTTACTAGCTGAAGAGTTAGGTATGGATGCTAGAAGGGTAGAGGACTTAATCTACTCAAAAGCTGCTATTTTTCCTCAGCTACCTTTTGTATTAAAAGAAAATATCTCTGAACAAACCTACTATCGATTAAAATTTCTAGAGCGCTCTTATCTAGGTTTGTGCGCTGAAAAAACAGCTAAGAGATTCTACCCTAAAGGAAAAGTTGCTTCATCAATTATCGGCCATTTAGGACCTGTTAGTTCAACAGAGTATCACCGCTTTTATCAGCGGCTTAAAAACTTTGAAAACTGTTTATCTCAAGAGGAGCACTCGGCTTATCTATCACTTCCAAAAGGTGTTAACAGTCTTCCTGAAGCGACTAAGATTTATGAAGAGCTGAAAGAAAAAGCCTATAAGATTAATGATTTGGTTGGTAAATCAGGTGTTGAAGCTTACTTCAATAGTGAGTTGCGAGGGTTTAGGGGACGACGAACTTACATATCTGATGCTAAAGGGAACTACTTAAGGGAGCTTCCTCTTTCAAGAGAAGCTTTTCCTGGTAAGCGCATTCAGCTTACAATATCTTATGAGCTTCAGAAACTTGCAGAGGAGCTCTTAATTAAGTCTGAGGGACTTCGCAACGGGAGTAGCAAAGGTATTGATGTAAATACTAAAGTCTACTCGCGCTTCAAACAACCCTTTATTAAAGGGGGGGCTATTGTAGCCATGGACCCTAAAAATGGGAATATACTAGCTCTTGCCAGCTACCCAAGGTTAGATAGCAACTTACTTGTACCACAAGCTACAGAGTCCCGTTCTGAAGATCACGAAAAAGAAGTGATGAAGTTTCTAGAAAATGACCGGTATATTGGAGAGGTGTGGGATGAGAAATGGCCTTTAGAAAAAGAAGTTTATGACCCTCAAAAAAAAACCTTTAAGCTAGTTCAGGAAACACTAAGTTTTAAAAAATTTTTGAGAGATTCCTTGCCCGTGGGTTCAGTAATTATTGAGCCTTTGGAAAGTATGACAGCCAGAGAAGCTGTAGCTCTTCAGCGCTCTTTCTTTACCTTACTTACAGTTAGTGAAGAGCAGGATATAGCATGCTTTATTAATAACTTATTCCCTGTTAAAGATAGCCATAGAGTTTATGAGCGGATGGTCCGCAGGCACTCAACTGAATCTTTAATGGAGAAAATTAATCATGATAGTTTACTTAAACAATGCTTTCAGCATATAGAACATTGCTTTCGCCATATCCCTGATAATTATGATAAATTACTGCTAGTTGATTTAAGTCGTCTAGTAATAGATGAGGCTGCATATTCCGAAGATGTTTTAGATACTCTAGGAGAAAAGAGTCTGTCTGATCTCAAACATATTTATGCAAGTTGTTACAAGTTTGAGCAAGGAATATATTCTAAGATAAAAGGTGAATTTGACCGTGTGCACTTCCAGATATGGAGAGAGAATTATCAAAAAGAGTTTCTAAAGCAAAAGCGATTAGAGGAAAAGCAAGCTGGTACTTATGCGAAGCCCTATATTGATTATCTAGATGTTGAGCTGGACAGACAGTTCAAAGAGTTTTGGAAAAATGAACGAAAGTTTTTTATGTTCTCATTTTTTAATCTTGGTGAACGTCTAGGTAAAGCGCAGCAATTAGCTTATAAGCCCTTAATGGAGCAACTTGATAATTACCTAGAAGAGATTGCTTTAGAGGCGCCTGTAGAGAGAGATTATCATGAGTTAAAAGAATTGATTCAGGGAAAGAGTCAGGAAATTGTAGGGAATATACTAGATAGCATGCAAAGTTTTTCTTCTCTAGAAGCTCCGCTTCTGGGGAGGTATTTTGGCCTCAGGGCAAGTCCTGGTGAACAAAATTTACAGCATTTAGCAATGGCTTTTTACCCAGCTTACGGATATGGCTTTTCTAAATCACTGGCTTATCAAGATACAGCAGTTCAGGGTTCTATTTTTAAGGTGGTTCCATCATATGCTGCTTTATCTAAGACTTATTTTGATGGAGTAGATAGACACCCTCACATGATCCGTCAACTTAACCCCTTTGACATAGTTGATAGTTGGCACGTTGAAAAGAGAAATGGAAAAAAGAAAATGGTAGTAGGGTATTTCTCTAACGGGAAAGAGATTCCAAGACTGTATAAAAAGGGAAGAATGCCTAAGAGTCAAAGAAGGAATATAGGAAAAATAGACCTGATACGTGCGATAGAAACTTCAAGTAATCCCTATTTTGCTCTCATTGCAGGTGATATTTTAGAGGATGATGAAGATCTATTGAATTATAGTAAGCTGTTTGGCTTTGGAGAAAAGACAGGTCTTGATTTACCTTATGAACACAGAGGGTATTTACCTAAGGACTTAAAGAATAATAAAAATGGTGTTTATTCAATGTCTATAGGGCAACACTCTTTTGAGGTTACTCCTATTCAGACTGCTGTGATGCTATCTAGTTTAGCAAATGGTGGAGCTATATTAAAGCCAAGGATCGTAAAAAAGTCATTTGGTAATCATATAGACTTGGACCATAAAAAACTTTTTTCTCAACAAGAGTATGCATTTAAAGACTTTTATGACCTATTAGGAGTAGATTTTCCTTTATTAACCAATACAGAAAGTCACTATGAAGCTTCAGAGGAAGAGTTGTCAGCTGTAACTGTTAAAAAGTGGATTCCAATGCCCTCTTCGGTTCAAAGTGTTTTAACTGAAGGAATGAGAAGGGTTGTAAATGGAGAGTCGGGTTGTGCAAGAAAAGAAGCCATTAGAACCTACAGGCAGCATCCAGATATTATGCGTAGTTATGATAAAGTTCGCCCATACTTAGCTGGTAAAACAAGCACTTCAGAAGCTGTTGAGCGTATGGATACCTCAAGAAAATGTAATATCTATAACCATATATGGTTTGGAGGAGTTGCATATGATAAGAAAATACCAGCATTAGATAACTTAATACGTGATGGAAAACCTTTTGTTTTTCACGATAAGTACGGAGACCCTGAATTATGCGTGGTTGTCTACTTAAAGTTTGGTGACTACGGTAGAGAGGCTACCCCCTTAGCAGCTGAAATTATTAATAAGTGGCGAGAAATTAACTCTGTTCATAAGCAATAAACAGCGACTTGCTAGTATCTAAGTAAATTTCCATATCTTTTATTAGCTCAGGGCTGGTTGTGATGATAGAGCGATCCGATAACTGGTGGAGGTCCTTATAATAGAATAGTCTTGTTTAAATTTTTCAAGAATAGCTGTAAACTGTTGGAGCTTTAGAGTTTCATTAATAAAGGTAGAAGAGCTATCTATTGATAAAAGGTGATAATTAAGAAGGTCTTTAACTCTATTTGTTTCCTCTTTTTCTAAATACTTTTCTAAAGATTTTTCGTTTCCATGTTCTCCAAAGTCGATTACAAGAGCTTTTTTTTCTAAAATCGAGAGAAAATGTAATAAATTTGGTAGATAGTTGGCTTGCTGATTTAGTGCTGCGAAAACTAGTTTACTTTCTTTAGGTGAGCCTATTTCTTGTATTAATTCTCTAAAGGTATCTTTATCTTGCTCAGGGAGTTTTTCTATTACGCTAATAGATGAATATGAGCAGCAAGAGCTTTTGGATAGATATCCACTAAACTTTTGGCCGATTGATTTTAAATATTCAGGGTAAGCATTTGGTCCTTTAGTTATTACCCTATAACTAAAGAATGCAAAGCACATACTGAGAGATAAAATAGCAAAGAAAATGCTTTTTATAAGAACAAGGGGGTTTTTAGGATATAGTGGGGGGTATGCAAAATCTAGAGGCCTTGAATCAATTAATGAAATATTACTTTGGACATTTTTTGTCTCTACTAGTCTGCTCACTTCTTCTAAGAGAGACTTATTTACTTCTGTCTTTGTTTCTAGAGCTTTTTGTCTAACCCAAGTATTAGGAGCATTTGACATTCGATTAATTAGAGACTGGTTTTGAGCCATTAGCACTTTTTTTTCATTATATAAGCTTTCCAGTCTTGTTTGAATAATGTTATCCAAAGAGGCATCAAGTATGGAGCCTTTTTGTTTACTGCTATCCAGCGTTGCTTTTTGGAGGGTAAGGATATTACCTTGTAAGCTATCTTGTTCTAGTGACATGAGGTCAACAAGACGAGACAGGTGCATTGCTAGGCTTTGTCTTAGTACTTTTATATTCTCATGTTTTCGCTGTCTTTCTTTTTGGGTAAAATTATTGGTGTCGTGTAAGTCTATATACAACTGAGTAGACTGCTTAATAAGGTCTTGGCTGGTATTATCTGTCAGTACTCCGCTTAGTGAGTTTATAGGGAACTCAGGCTCTTGTAGCTGCTTGTAGACATAGTCGGTTTTCTTTAATTGCTTTTGTAGCTTTTCTAGTTCTTCAGTAGCCTTT